>NZ_LYTG01000004.1:0-5988 GCF_001816105.1 Exiguobacterium sp. SH31 | reverse complement strand
TAGCTTCGGCTATATGGGGTACTCGTACCGTGTCACATTGTACGATGAGGACGGGGAAGAGCTCGATGAATTCATCATCAATAGCGAGACGACGCTCAGGTACCACGGTTTCTTTCACACGGCAAAGTCAGGAAACATAGACTATGACACACTCGATAAATGGATGGCACAATTTAAAACGCATTATGATGAGTAAACAATCATTGTGACAATCACCTGTGCACGAATTCTTTCGATTGTTTATGAGCCCTCTTATTACCTACTGATTCGATTGACAAGCAAACAACGATTTAGTTATTTGAATCATTCAAGGGACACTTTGACTATATTGCTTATTACGACTCTATTAGGGTGATGAAGCATCGACAATATTGGTTTTTATTGTATCTTAAAAAAGAGGGTGTGAAAATGAAAGAAGAAGTGTCTAAAGGCGAAGTCATGGAACTGTTTCTCCAAGCATGTCCTTCTTATAAAAAACGATGGGATTCGTATATTCAGGACAATTACGAGACTGGAGATGAACAATTACTATATATCGATTTTGCCGATTTCGCTACGCACGTCGTTGACTCGTACAAACAAAATGAGTTGAATGAGTTTTCAGCTGTGTTTGATGTAATTGAATTGCTACTTACAACTGGCGATGCTTACGTTAAGGAAGCTGCGACAATTGGGTTATTGGAAGATTTGCAAAACAAATTACTATACAGCGGACGAGATACGAGTGTTTTTAATCCATATTACACCGAGAATCATTGAAATGGTGGAATCATCTAAATGATTTTTGGGACGGCAAAACCAAATCCGTTGGAGGTCCCGAGAGATAAATTATTTCTAGCGGAAGATCGTTTTTGAATTCGTTAATTTCTACTTTTTAATCAATCATTGTGAATCGTATACCCTCACTGTTCCCAATCTGTATAGAAGTGGGAGTGGCTGTATACACTGACAATTCCTGAAACGACCATTTTGAATAGATAGTTATTCGCAAGGTTTTCAATCACATCCCCCTTCATTTTTTGTAATAATGTGGCTTCTGGAATCCAATCAATCACATAGCCAATCCCTAACATGGCAGGAAGGCTCATTAGTATGTACACTAAGATAAAAATGAGCGTAAGCGATTTCGTACTCATCATCTTCAACCTCCCTATGTTTTTTTACGATAATCAGACATTAATTAAGAAAGCGGATGGCATCAGTACTTGATGTCATCCGCTTTCTTTTGATTCATCTGTTGAAACGAGGCATTCGCATGAACGAGCGTGAACGGATCCGCAAGCGTTGCTGCTGCCGCCTCGGCTTGAGACGTCGTGTCATCGGTGACGACTGATTTTTGACGTCGTAATCGGAATGCCCGCTCGAGTCGACTCGTCAACAAGTTACTGAGAAAGACGAGCATGGACAGCCCGAGGGCTGGAACGAGGAACATATGGTTCGTCATCCAAGTCATTGCCGTGAACTGCGTGAAATAAAAACCGAACATCGACGACCATTCAAACAGTGTCGGTCTGACCCCTTCAAACAGGAAGACGGTTCCCCCGAAAAAGACACCGAATAAGGATAGATGAATGAGCAACATCAGTGTTTGCACGAATTGCTGCATGAAGACAATGACCAACGTCGGGACGAGGTGCGGCCACAGGTGCCGCTTCGTCCGATGCCAGACGCTGCCTCCTAACGTCTCAGCGACGATCATAAACTCTTGTTTGAGCAACTGCCGGACTTCTGTTATCAGATAAAGCGTGACGGCAGGGAAACCGAGCAACACGAACACCGTCAACTGTAGGGTTACGCGGTCTAATAACGGCGGCACCATCGTCGAGTCCGCGAAGAAAAAGGACGGGAATAACATCATCATGGCCAACAACGAGATAGGCAGAATCAAGAATCCATCTAACACCATTTTGAAGATTCGGTTCAAGCGTGCCCCGCGAAATGCGAGTGGGATCCCGACCAATAGGCCGAGCGCCATCCGTCCGAGTGCGACGGTCGCACAAATGCCGACCGTCCATTTAAAGCCTTCAATCATCATCTGGAACAAGTCGTTCCCGGCCCGGTCGGTTCCGAGCCATTGATCTTTCGACGGTTCGAGTGGCGGGATGCCAATCAAGCGTCCCTCGTCGGAGTAACGGTTCAGGAATTGATCGACTTGGCCATCGCGGAATACGGTATTGCCGATACTGAGTAACAGCAAGCTGGCAAAAATCACGAACCCGATGATGAAAATCGGGTCACGCAGTAGCGTACGACGCATCAAACACCTCCTTTCCAGGCGTTCGGGATGAGCCATTCCGCCAGTAAATCCAATATAAAGATCGGGATATAGACGACCAACAAGATGACAAGTAGGATCGGCATGACAGGATTATAGACGACGAAACGGAAAATCCCTTGAACGTTAAATAAATATTCGATGATTAAAAGACTTGATAACACCGTGATCAGGTTCGAGCGGAAAAAGAGATAGAAGCGATACACCAAATTCGGGAGCAAGTGTCTCCAGAACAGGGCGGCCGGTCGGACGCCTTTGGCCCGCGCTAGCTCGAGAAACAGCGTCGCTTCCTCCTCAAGGATATGTTTCGTCAACCATTTGAGAAAGAAGAACAGGATGGTGAGCGTCAACGTCACAATCGGCAAAAAGCGTATGTATTCGGCAAACCCGCCTGCGACTTCAATCCGATCAAACCCCGTCTTCTTGTAAATCGTGATGGCGAGGAATTGCGAGAAGATGAGCCAAAATAAATCCGGGATCATCTCGAACGTCTGGCTCGATTGTTGGAGCACCGTGCGCACGCGCTTCCCGCTTCGATAAAAGAAATAAGCGTACAGAAGAGCGAACCCGACCGAAACGACAAGCGACGTCATAAAGATGATGACCGTCTCTTTCATGAGCGGACCGAGTGCAGGCAATAACGGTAATTCTCGTTGCGCGGTTACGTTGAAGTATGTAATCTCATCAAGTTTCGCCAACTGACTAAATTGTTGTTGCAGCCCGTTCCAGTAATTCGATGGCACGAACTCGAGCTGCACGACGAGTGACGGTAAGGCACTGATCGCAATCAACACAAACAGCGTGATGAAAAACTGAGCCGATTTTCGAGCAAGCAAATTCATCCGATTCTCTCCTTTCAAAAAAAGTACAATCTCATAACCGTTTCGATTTTACATATAGATTTAAGAACCAATTCCAAAATAGAGCATATCACTCACCTTAAAGTAAAAATTCTCCATTTACACTGTTATGATTTTATCATAATTATTTATGAATAAAAACAATATTCGGAAAATTTCAGGAATTTAACTAGTCATTTGATTCGACAGTTTTCGCATTAAATAAATGCTCTTTATAACTCAGCGACATCCATTCCATTCCCACTATATCTTTATCGGAAAAATAGATTCCAGATGATAATTGAATATAGTAAGATGAATGGCAGAAAATCGTTTAAAAAAAGTATCCTTCTTATCAGAAGAATACTTTAGTATGTTGAAAAGAGAGTTTTGCCATCTTCAGATTTTAACATATAGTCAACTCCAGTCGAGTTCACTTTCGTCAACGTGACGTTGCAAGCAAACAACGTGCCTGGGCCATATGCGACGTCTTCCGGTATCTCTGGAAAATCGTAGGACTCCTCTTCGAACCAGAGCGTCACGCCACCTTGTTTTGACTGATTGTCGACGACGTAGCAATTTCCGCTCGCCGTTTCATAACGGTCGAAGGCCCGATCGTATGTATCTGGTACGGCAATCATAAAACAAACGACGGCTATAAAAACACTGAATACGGAACCTAACAATTTCATTAGTTTACGCTCGCTCCGCCATTTTGATACATACACAAACGTCGAGAGCACACACATAAACCCGACAAACCAAGCCGCAATTAATTGCGCCAATTTGATCACCTCTTTCATAATTATACGAGCACTGCTGAATAATGTTTCATCATCCTTTTCTATATAAGGAGAATTCCATGACCCATTTCCTCAAGTTACAATCAATATCAATCTTATTGGCACTCACCTCGTTCATAAATATCCAACTGCTCGCCAATAGCGGACGACTATCACTACGTATAGGTGACGCTTCTTTGATTATCATAGCGATTACCGGTCTCGCTTCACTCATTTTGTTCGCACGTCTGATCATCAAACGCTTAAAGCACCTTGCACCTTCACCATTTAACCTGTTCCTCTATGTCCTGTGGCTCCCTTATTTGGCGCTGTTCACATACGGCTGGACACGGGTCGTCTCTGCGCCGAGCGAAGCGGCATGGCCGAGCCCCGTCGTCGGTCTATTGATCATCGCCCTCACGCTCACGTTCCCACTCTATATATTCATCGTCCATATGATCGCCCGCTCCAAACAATAAACGACCTAAAAAACGTGCGCGACCGATTCCGGTTGCACACGTTTTTTACGAGAGTTCCTGGCGTCGCTTCTGCCACGCCACGAGCAAGATGCTGATAATGACGAGCAAGAACCAAGATGACAACTTGCCGAGGTCGACGAGTGCCCAGCCGCTCAACTGGTTCGGATACGCCCAACCGTTATAGAACGTGACGATATTCTCGGCGAACCAGATGAAGCAAGCGATCAAAAAGAACGCGACGACAACAGGCATCGTGAAACGGCGATCGTCAAGACGGTATGTGACGATGGCCCGGCCGAACGTGAGAAAGACGAGTCCGATCAACACCCAGCGTAAATCGAGCCAAATGTGGTGCCAAAAGAAGTTGAAGTAGATGGCGACGCCGAGCCCGAAAGCGATCAAGGGTGGTGGCATCTTCAAAAACTCAAGGTCGAGCCGGCGCCACGACTGGACGACGTAACTGCCGACGCTCGCATACATGAAGCCGGCATAGAGCGGGACACCAAAAAGTTTCGTCAGCGCCTCGTCCGGATAGCTCCACGACCCCATCTGTACTTTGAACAGTTCGAGGCCGAGACCGATGACGTGGAACCAACTGATGACTTTCAGTTCTTCCATCGTCTCGAGCCCTGTCTTGACGAGCACGACTTGGACGAGCAGACACCAAATGAGCAGCACGTCATAGCGTGGCAGCGGAAAGTCGAGCCATTTCGTCAGCGCGAGCGCGCCGAAGATCGCAACCGGGAAGATGCAACTGAGCGCCTGCTCGTAACCGAAGATGAACAAATAACGTAGCCGTCGCATGATGTCACCTACAATTCGATATATTCATAGAGGAATGACGACTCGCCGTCAAAGAAACGCGGGTCGTATAGACCGAGACGTTCATCCTCTTCGACGACGACAACGAACGGTGACCACTGTTTGAGCGTTATCGCTTCTTTGTTCTCATCAAACAGCGGCGTCAAGTCGGCATCGTCCGCGCTCGTCAGCTCATATTCGAGCTCAGGTGTCTGATAGATCGAGTCACTGAAGATCGAGACGCTTTCGTCCGTCTTCGTGATGACGGTGAACTGGGTTGGGATGAACGAGGCCGAGAGTGCCACTTCTTCATGCTCGGCGGCGTACGTCTGATACAAGTACGCACCCTGCGCACTTTGAATCAAGACGTGGACAACGATGGCTGCCCAGGCGTAGCGATACACTGTATGCCGAACGTCCGCCCGACGCGCGACGAGCCAAGCGACGAGGAAAATCCCCCAATAGACGAAGTCGACGATCGGGATGACGCCGAACGTGACCCGGACGTCGGACAACGGTTCGAAATAACCGGTCCCCCAGGCGTTGAACAAATCGGCCGTATTGTGGATGAAGACGGATAAGAGCGCCCACCAGAAATAGCGGACACCGGTCACGTTGAACAAGACGCGCACGAGTATGTAAATCAGTAACGCGAACAGCGGCACGAGGAAAATCGAGTGGGTGATGCCGCGGTGCCACATCTGATACATCCCTTCCGTGTCCCATAGCCGCGAGATGACGTCACTGTCCGGAATCTGACTCCCGACGAGTGTCGTCACGAACAGCGCCCGCTTTTCATTTTTTTGTAGTTC
>NZ_LYTG01000003.1:0-8008 GCF_001816105.1 Exiguobacterium sp. SH31 | reverse complement strand
CGCCCCGTACAGCGTCAAACCGAACAACGTATGTGTGATCGTATCCATGCAACACCTTCTTTCTGTTTTGAAAAGACATCCCCCTCATCGCGAGGCGGATGTCCGTCCGTACTTTATTTCTCTTGGTCCATTTTCATGGCGCGTCTTGCGACGACGGCGACAAAAATGACAGCGACAATCGGAATGATCAAAGGCATCCAATTCAACATCCGCCTGTCCCCCTTCTACAAGTGTCGCAAGCAGTATATCACAGTTTCAAATCAATCGTTTTAGTGGATGCTCGCCTTGGCGTAACGGCCTGCCATAGACTCAATCGTTTCACGCATATGGTCGCGCAGCGTGACCGGTTCGAGCACCTCGACTTGCGTGCCGAGCGACAGGAGCCAGAAGACGAAACCGTCTGATACGGCCGCGTCGAAGCGGATGAGGAATCGTTCCTCTTCACGTGTGATCGATACATCTTCCCCGAGCTTGTCGAAGATGACCGGGAGCACCCGCTCATCGACGGCAAGAATGATCTCCTCATCGAGCCCGTTATACATGTTGAACGATTTTTGGAAGTAATCGTCCGCCAGATGATGCTTCAGGCGCGGCGTGTCGTCTTCGACGATTTCCGAATTGACGATGCGGTCGACACGATAGTTGCGAATCTCCCCGATCGATTCGTCGATGCCGATCAAATAGTACTGCTCATGGTTCCAGTGCAGATCGATCGGATTGACGACGTAGCGCTCGCCGTCACGGCGGAGCGGGAACGTGCGTTTCGTGACGTCGAAGCCGACGACGTCCGTGTATTGGAACGAGATCGCCTTCTGTTCTTGGATCGCCCGTTGGATGCGGTCGATATGGTACGGGATCTGTCCATGCTTTTTCTTCGGTGTCTTGATGATTGATTGGAGCGTCTCTGCTTCTGGGATGCTCGTCAGCTTCTGGAGCTTCTCGACGATACTTTCCGTCACATCTTCCGAGATGAACTTGGCCGCGACGATCGCATCGACCATCATGCGAAGTTCATGAATTTCAAACAGACGGGCCGAATGCCAGTATTTTTTGGCGAGACCGTTCTTTTCAAGCTCATCCTGCACCTCGAACCCCGAATCGGTCAATGCTTGGATGTCGTCTTTCACCGATTTTTTTGCTAACTTAGAAGTATCTCCAATTGTCGATAAATATTCGAGCAAGTCTTCTAACGTCTTTGGATGATTGTCATCTGTGTGGCGTTCGAAAAACCGTCTCACCTCGAGTAACCGTTCTCGGTTGTTCACGGTTTAATCCCCTTTCAGTTCTCTATATGTATGATGTATAAACAGACATTATCATGTAATTTCCATGAAATAAAGTTATTTTCCATTACAATTCATTTAAGGAGGCGCACGCCGCTGTGAAACACTATGCCCATGTCAACGGCACGAAAATCGAATATATGGACCGCGGTCATGGTCCGGTCGTCATCTTGATTCATGGGACCCAATCGTCGAGTCTAGAACCGTACCATGTGGACCGTCTCGTCTTGTCCGGCTTCCGGGTCATTGTCCCATCGCGACCTGGATACGGTGAGACTCCGTACTCATTTTCGGCCACGCCACAACAGTTCGCAGGACACTTACAGCGCTTGATGGAAATCATGGCCATCGACCGCTATCACATCTACGGCATCTCGGCAGGTGGACCGACGGCGATCGAGCTCGCTTCTGACAATGAGCGGGCGTCGAGTTTAACGCTCGCCGCCGCCGTGACGAGCGTGGTCGACTTCCCGTATCGCGACTACGTCAGCCGAAACGTCGCTCAGCCCGCGTTCATCCTGGCACAATATGCGATGAAGTACTTCGTCTTTAAAGCGATTCAAAAGCAACCGTTCGAGGCGACAGCACGGATGATCGAATCGACGAGTCTGCTCGCGCTCGACGTCATCCGGGACGAAGTGACGCCGTACGATATCTTCTTATTGAAGCGGGTCGCGAGCCAGATGGCGTTCGGGCTCGGTGCCCAGTTCGATCTTAGGCAACGTGTCGCCGCCGAGGCGTTGCTCGGGGTGATTTGTCCGACGTACATCGTCCATTCGAAGAACGACAAGGCCGTCCCAATCCGTCACGCCTATTATGCGAAGCGGCTCATCCCGCACGCCCAACTCACCATCTTGAACAGCCCCGGTCACTTGATTTGGATCGGCCGCCACGCCCGGAAGAGCGAACAACAAATCGAACGCTTCATCCGCTTCAACTCGTAAGGCGCCATTCTAGGCGTCTTTTTTAGTCGCCTGACTCGAGCAGTTTGATCAATTCCTCCGTCACGTCAGCAGGGAGGCGATAGCCGATGTTCGTGTCGTCCGCGTCGTAAAGGCTACTGACCGATTTCGGATCATCGTTGAGCCACAAATAATAGCGGTCCGTCTCCCCGTCCTCGAAACGGATTTCGATATCGTATTCAGGTCCGACCGAGTCTGCTACTCCCGGCAATTCATCAGCCTGTTCGATCATGTGCTCGAACACTTGAATCGCTTCCGGCGTGTCGAACGTCAAGATGTCTCCCTCTTGAAAGCTTGAGAATCCGTCCGATTCCGAGACGCGGACCTCTTCAATCCCATCCGTCCGGAAATCGTTCGAGCCACAGCCGGCCAAAGCGATTGTCAAAACGGTTAGAGCAATTACCGTTCCCATCCGTCCTCGCTTCATAAGTCACCTCTGCCTCTTGTCATGTGCAACTAAGCCCCCAACATGATTGTTGAGAATCACTCTGCAATAAGTCGAACGAGCGATTTTCTGAATCAATTGTACTACCCATCAAAGGTATCATCCCAATCGACGTCATCCTCTTCAACGAGTTCACGTTTCAAAAGTAATCCTTCACCCAACATGATTCTCGCTTCTTCCACACGAGCCTCCATATCAGGTGCATCCATCTGCTCCGTCAATTGGTAGAAACATCCGCTTTCGATTCGTTCTCGACCGAACCATTCGAACGCGTCAATATCTGTCGCATCTCCACTGGCCAGTAAATCGTCGCTCCAATAATTGAACCACGAGACTTCTTCGGGTTTGAGAAACCAAAAATTTTCCCGGTCATAATCATAAAACGAAGATTTTGAACTATGATCCATACACATGTCGGCTCGATATGGTTTAAGTTCGATACACATCGCTTTAAATAGAGTGAGCCATCGGTTTGGCCGGTCGTTATAATGGGATTTCGACAGACTGAGCGAGATATATACACTAGCCGGTCCGTCATAACAAGGATTGATGAGTAGAAAACTTTTTCGTTTATGCAGGCGCGCAAAAAAATCAGACATACCGTCCTGTTCGACACCCCACATATTCATGAATCCGTCTCGCGAAAATGGTGTGTTGATGGGTTCATAATAGCCGACATAGCCAATCTCAACATCGTACTTGTCAAGTAATTGAAGGAGCTTTTCGCCATACGTTTTGTCAGAAAGGTCTTTATCGAAGCGAAATTTCAAATCAATGTAATCCATTTTTCATAATCCTCACGTTCCTCACCTTATTCGTCCACCCCGAGCACTTGAATCAACTGATTTGTCATGTCTGCCGACACGCGGTAGATGAGGTGTGGATGGGTCACGTCCATCAAATAACTCGGTTTCAGCTTCTGACCGAGCCAAAGCTGATACTGTGCCATCACTCCGCCCTTCCAATGAAGCTCCAGGTCAAAGTCCGGTTCCCCCTGAATGGAATCTTCGAGCGCCTCATCTGCATTGCGCAACATGTCCGCGAACGGTCTCACTTTTTCGATTCCATTGAACATGATGAAATCCGTCTCATTGAACGAACCAACCCCTGACGACTCAGCGACTCGCGCTTGAATCATTTCTTCGTTGTTCAATTCATTCCAGTCCGGTTCCATGAACGCTTTGATCATCGCCGAAGCCCCTGTCAACATGGCTCGATTTAATTTCATGTCCTCCACCCCATTCACGTTGATAGTCATCCTTTACGAAAATCCGGACGAAAGGTTTCACAATTTTTGACATCAGATCATTCATGCCTGTTTCCGCGTTCGCTCCAAGAAAATCGGCAACAGGTTCAAGAAAATTGAGATGCTGGTGAGCACCCATAATGCCCGTCCCATGCCGGGGATGACATCCGCCAATGCACCCCAATCTTCCGCTTCGACCCAGACCGACAAATAACTGTAATCTGCACACACCGTCAACGCGGTCAGCGATAACGCAAGCGCCATCGGCAGCTTGTAATCTTTCCCGACGCTGAACGTATACAAGTTGAACAGCGTCGCCGCAATCGCAAGTAATCCAAATATGATCCACATTGTCCTATCGTCTCCTGTTGTTTGATATGTAAGTTATTTCCTATTCCCAGAATAACACACGCAAGGAATGAAGCAGTCGGATTTTTAGGACAACAAAAAAGCCGGGCCGAAGCCCAGCTCTTCCTTATTGATACGTCCAACCGGTCAGGCTCGCAGTCGCTCCTTCATAACGCAACTGTTTTTCAAGCTCGCTCGGGAACACGCGGAGCGTGGCGACGGCCTCGCCGTCATTGACGAAGCAGTCGACGCTCGACGAGTCGATGAACACGTGAAGTGATTCGACGGCGATCGTTTTCGTCCGGGTCGTCCCATACTCGGTCGCGAACGGCTCACCGGCGTTCGTCCGGTCGATCGTCAGTTCATGCGTCGCTGCATCATAACGAATGACGAGTGACTCATTCCCGACTTGAAGCAGGTCGAGCGTGAAGTCAGATCCGTCCGTTTTCAGCTCGAGCTCGTAACGGTCCGGTGTCGAAGTTTCAATCACCGTACCGGATGTGTTGACGAATTCGTCTTGGCGTAGCTTCGTCATCGCTTGCACCGGACGCTGTTTAAGCAATCCGTCCTCGAGCGAGAGTTCACGCGGCAACGTCAAGGCGTGGGCCCAGCCGTAGCGGTCCGTCGGGTAGTCGATCTCCGGTAAGCCCATCCAACCGACGAGCACGCGACGTCCCTTATGTTCGGTCGTCTGCGGTGCGTAGAAGTCGAAGCCGAAATCGAGTTCTTCGAACGTTCCGTGCGTGAACGTCAACGTTTCGACGTCGAGTTTGCCGATCAAGAATCCAGACTGATAGATGTTGTGGTAACGGTGACCTTCCGGCTCGATGCCTTGCGGCGAAAAGACGAGGACGTGTTGACCGTTCAGTTCGAACACGTCCGGGCATTCCCACATGTAGCCGAACGGGTCGAGACCCGTTTTGACTTCGCCGAGGAACGTCCAGTCGTTCAAATCAGCTGAACGATACAAGACGACACAGCCCGTCTCATTATCACGCTGCGCTCCGACGATGGCGTAATAGACATCGTTCTCGAGCCACACTTTCGGGTCTCGGAAATGTTCCGTGTACCCGGCCGGTATGTCCGGGATGGCGACGTTCCGGCGTTCGATCTTGCCGTCTCGTAGCACGCCGATGATTTGCGAGGCGTGACGCGTCCAGTCGTCCGTCCGGTGATTGCCGGTGTACATGACGTGGAGTTCACCGTCCTTCACGAAGCCGCTGCCCGAATAGGCACCGTGTGAGTCTTCGGTCGTCTCCGGGACTAACGCCACCCCGCGGTCCGTCCACGTGACGAGATCGGGTGATGTGACATGGTACCAATGCTTCAGACCGTGTACCGGTCCGAGCGGGAACCACTGATAAAACATGTGATATTCCCCGTTGTAATACGTGAATCCGTTCGGATCGTTCAGGAGGCCCGTCGGCGGTTGGATATGGTATCCGAACCGCCACGGGGAAGCCGCCGTCTTCGCACGGAGCGTCTCCATTTCGAGGGCACTCACGTCACTTAACGAGCGGTAACGCTCTGCCTTCGTCCAACTCATACAATCACTTCCTTTTTCTTTCTTATGCTGCTTGTTTAACTTCTTCTTTTTTCGTTTGGCGTTTCGCAAGGACGAACGTCAATCCGAAGGCGACCGCGAAGGCGATGGCCATACCGATGATATACGAGACAATTGATGCCGGTGCAATCGAGATGATCCCTGGAAGACCTGCCGCGCCGAGGGCGACAGCGAGGACTTCACGACCGACGATGAACGCCGAGGCGATCCCTGAACCGATGATGGCCGCGATGAACGGATAGCGTAGTTTCAAGTTGACCCCGAACATGGCGGGCTCAGTGATACCGAGTAGTGCCGAGATACCAGATGCCGAAGCGACACCTTTCATCTTCTTATCGCGTGTCAAGAAGAAGACGGCAAGCGTAGCCGCACCTTGGGCGACGTTTGACATGGCCGCGATCGGGAAGATGAACGAACCACCTGTGCGCGCGATGTCTGCGAGAAGTTGCGTCTCGATGGCGATGAAGCTGTGGTGCATCCCTGTGATGACGATTGGGGCGTACAAGAGACCCATGACGAGACCACCGAAGAATCCGAGCGAATCATACGTCCAAACGAGCGAATCGATGATCAAGTTACCTGCTTCACGCGTGATCGGTCCGACGAAGGCGAACGTGACGAACGCCGTGATGAGGAGCGAGAGGAGCGGTGTGAGCAAGATGTCGAGTGAAGCCGGCATAAACTTACGGATGTTGATTTCAAGTTTCGATAAGATATAGGCGGATACGAGGACCGGTAACACTTGTCCTTGGTAACCAAGCTTCTCAATCTCAAAGCCGAGAATGTTCCAAACCGGAATGTCACCGACCGTCGCTTGTGCGTAGGCGTTGACGAGATCCGGGTGGACCATGATCATCCCGAGCGCGGCGCCGAGGTATGGATTACCCCCAAACCGCTTGGCGGCGGAGAACCCGATCAGGACGGGTAGGAAGACGAAGGCGGCGTTGGCGAACGTGTTGATCATCGCGGCAAGATCGGCGATACCAGGGTACTGGTCGATCAGCGAGCTGCCTTCGAAGAACAAATCAGGTGCTGTGAGCAAGTTGTTGATCCCCATCAAGAGACCACCGGCGACGATGGCCGGGATGATCGGTACGAAAATATCAGATAGCATCTTCACGAACTGTTGGAGCGGGTTACCTTTCTTCGCCCCGGCCGACTTGACGTCAGTCGTCGACATGTCACCGAGACCTGTCAATTCGGCGAATTCGGCGTACACTTTGTTGACTGTACCTTGGCCGATGATGACCTGATACTGCCCGCCCGTTGAGAACGTCCCTTTGACGACGTCAAGTGCGTCGAGTTTCTTCTCGTCGACTTTCGATTCGTCGTTTAGGACAAGGCGGAGCCGGGTCGCACAGTGGGCCGCAGCGGCGACGTTGTCTTTCCCGCCGACAGCCTCTAAAATCGCTTCTGCTTCTTGTCTGTAGTTCATACTGGTTTCCCTCCTAGTGCTTCAAGCACACGTTGTTGTGATGGTATGGCCGGAATCGCGCCGTAAGCGGTGCACGTAAGCGCGCCGGTCACGTTCGCATATTCGATATCCTTTAGTAAACGAGCGTCATCGACCCCGAGTGTCGCTAAGCGATACAAGTAGGCACCGACGAAGGCGTCACCCGCTCCCGTCGAATCGACGCTGTCAATTTTCACCGACGAAATCACGTTGTTGCCGTCTTTCGTGGCGATCAACGTCCCGCGCGAGCCGAGCGTGATGGCAATCCGTGACGCACCCGTTTCGAGAAGTGACGCGACCGCTTGATTTAAATCGTCATGCCCGGTCAAAAGTTGCGCTTCCTCTTCGCTCAACTTCACAAAATCGGCTTCTGCGATAAAGTGAAGCGAGTCTTGTTTAAATGCGTCGATTTCTGTGACGAGCGCGTCCCGGTAGTTCGGGTCGAACGAGACGAACAGGCCGTCACGCTTGGCGAACTGTAACAGTTTGAAGTAAGCATTTTTCAACTCACCGTCGAGCAATGCCGTCGCTGAACCGAAATGAACGATGTCACCTGGCTTGAACGCGGTCAAGTCGATCGCTTCGAACGCATAGTCGCCGTCACTTCCGCGCCGGAACGTGAAGTCGCGCTCCCCGTCCGCTTGGATCGAGACGAAGGCGAACGTCGTGTCGCCCTGTTCGACTAGATTCTCGACGCCGACGCCGTT
>NZ_LYTG01000002.1:0-83910 GCF_001816105.1 Exiguobacterium sp. SH31 | reverse complement strand
TTGTCCGAACGGGTCGACTCCGACCTGCCCGAGAAAACTTGAGCGTCCTCCATGTTTACTGACGACGGCGGCCACGTTTGCCGGTGCGCCACCTGCTTTCTTCACGAACGTCGTCCCATTGACGAGATCGCTCGACGCGTCTTCACAAACCCAATCAATCAATAGTTCACCAATGCAATGTACGGTGTTCATCCGTCCACCTCCATGTTTGAATGTATTGCTTCGTATCATTTATCGAACCGGTTCCAAAAGCGAATAAAAAATGTTGCGGAACCGGTTCCGCAACACAAATGTAAACGATTTAAATCAACATGTCAACGCTTTCTCGTAATTTTAATTCGAAAGTTGTGAACGTTTTCATCGGGGTGGCTTCACCTGTCAGCAACTGGAGGATCATGTCAGCCGCACGAGAACCAGTCCGCCGATATGGAAGGTGGACCGTCGTCAGCGATGGATGCAATACTTCTGTGAAATCGTACCCACCGAAACCGCTGACCGAGATGTCGTCCGGCACTCGTTTGCCGCCGTTCGCTAACCCTTTCAAGACACCGAGCGCGATGTTGTCGGTCGCACAAACGACGAGCGTCGCGTCCGTCACGTCGGTCGCGAGCTGCTCACCGATCGGGATGGCGTCGTCGATTCTGAACGTCGTCGTCATCGAACGGACGATGGCGCCAGCTTCATTGAACGCTCTCAAAAATCCGTCACGACGGGCTTGTCCGACGGCGATATCATCCTCTGCCACCCCGACATAGATGATGTCCCGGTGCCCCCACTCCATGAACTGTCGCCCGAGCGCATAAGCCGACTCATTGTCCGGGTAGACGAGGCTATGCACGTCATCGTGCTGCTGACCAATCAACAGGACCGGGATTTGAATCGCTTCGATCGCCTGTAGATGCGCTGGCGTCACGGTCGTCCCGAGCCAAATGATGCCGGCCACTTTTTGCTTGGCCAAGTTATACAGTTGCTCGATCTCACGCTCGGTCTGTTGGGCCGTGTTGACGACGAGCATCTGATAACCATGCTCGGTCAAGCGTTCATCAATTCCCATCATCGTCCTTGAAGCCGCATACGAATCGAGACGTGGGACGATGACGCCGATTATCTTCGTCTGCTTCGACTTCAAACTTTGGGCGAACTGGTTCGGTTCATATTTCGTCTCACGGATGACCCGCTCGATTTTCTCACGAGTCGCCTTCCCGACCGATCCCCCATTCAAATAACGGGAAACGGTACTTTTGGCAACACCGGCGAGTTTAGCGATGTCGTTAATCGTCACTTGTTTCATCCAAAAACCCTCCATACGAAAAAACTGACGCGCTAGACGCCGTCAGTTCAGTGGTTCATCACGTATCGTTTTTTAAAGTTTAAATAGTAAAGTCCGTTGCGTTTCTCGAAGCCGTTCTGTTCGAGGACGCGACGCATCGCTTCTTGATGCGGACTCGTCGGCGGGATGCCGGCGCGGACGGTGTGACCGTCTTTTAAATCGGACTGTTCGAGCGCAAGGCGTAATCCTTCTGTCGCATAGCCTTTATCTTTATACGGGTCAAACACCATCAAATCGAGCTGATAGACGCGAGCTAGCTTGAAAAGCAGTACTTTACCGACGATTTGTCCGTCTTGAACGAGGTCGTAGTAAAAATCCTCGCCATAACTATGTTCGTCGGCCATGTACACATGCTCGGCCCCCATCTCGACAAAAATACCTTTTAGTTCTTCGGCCGACATGCCGTATGAGCTTTGACCATATTTCTGAAAATGTTCGTATTCGATCTCATCGATTTGGCGAATAGGTTGACGCACGATTTTCATCCCGTGCCCTCCTTAACAGTTATTCCAACGTCTTTCCAAATTCATTATATACGAACCGCGTCACTAAGCGCAAAAGATAACCTGAATCAGACCGGTTCGATATGAATGTGGACCGAGTCGACGGCGTGATGTTTGTCGAGTTCCCGTTCGATGTCGTCACAAAGCGTATGGGCCGCGTCGACGGTCAAAGCGCCGTCGACGGCGATCGTGACATCGAGCATGACGTGGTTGCCAAGGTGACGCCCTTTGATTTCTCGAACTTCTTTGACCGCATCGAAATGTTGAATTGTCTCTTCATAAGACTCGACGAGATCAGGCGGGAACCCGTCAGACAGTTGATGCGTCGCATCGAGAAAGATTTGAATGGCCGTCCGGATGATGAGCCCCGCGATGACGACCGCGAGCACTGTATCCATCCACGGAAGCTTAAAGTAAGCGAACAAGACGCCGAGCGTCGCACCGATTGAAATCAAGGCGTCGGCCAAATTGTCTTTCGCGGCCGCTTTCAGAGCGAGTGATTTGGTCTGTTTCGCCAAGTTCAAATTGTAGCGATGGACACCGTACATGACGATCGCACTAAAGAACGCGACGACGGCAGCGAGCGGGTTCGGCTCGACGTAGACACCGGCGAGCAGATTAGCGATGCTGTTCAGTAACACGAACACCCCGACCGCGACCATGATGAGCGAAGCGACGAGCGCCGCAATCGTCTCCATCTTCGCATGGCCATACTTATGTTCAGCATCCCGCGGCGTCGCCGCCACACGGATTCCGATATAGACGGCAATTGATGCGATGACGTCGGTCGTATTGTTGAAACCGTCAGCGAGCACGGCTTCCGAATTGTAAATATAGCCGAAGACTACTTTGAGGACAGATAAAATTAAATAAGTCGTGATTGATAAAATGGCTCCTTTGAGCGCTTTTGGTGGATGATTTGTTGAATGCATCCGCCCACCTCCTTTTTAGCTAAGTTAGTATACCAGTTGTTCTTCGTGTGGGCATAGAGAAACAGTGTTTCCCGAAGTCAAAATAAATGGAATATATTCCCGGTAGTTTCGTCTTCCGAAAATTATGGTAAAGTAAATAAGAAGAGACCCTTGTGGTTAAACCGTAAAAGAGGTGAAACATATGTTCACAGAACGTGATGGTATCAAACTTCGTTTGGAACAAATTGACAGATTGTTATCCGATTTGAATCGTGAAGCGAAACAATTGATGGTACGACTGCGCGAACTTGATGCAAGTGGTGAGAGCCCACAAGAAGCGTCACTTAAGCCGGAAGATCGTGATACGCTCAAAACATCGATTGATGAGACGCTCGAAGCGCTCCAAACCCGCTCGAAACGCCCGATCAACCCGAACGATGAGAAAAAGAAAGAACTCGCCTCGAACAAGGCGCTCATCGACGAGTTGTCAGATCTACTCAGTAAGAAAAAATGAGACGCCACCGCGTCTCATTTTTTAAGTAAGGAGATTAAATGATGTATATCGTCACAACTTGTCTACGGCCGACTGAAGCAATCATTCATAAGGCAAACGAGCACTCATTGCTACACGATGTGCCGTTCGTCTCGCGGCGAAAGCATTCAATCGAGACGTTGATGAGCCGGCACGGTGCCGCCGTCCTCGTTTTCGATAAGCGCCGCGTTGAGTATACGCCGCTCGGCGGCAAAGAGCCGTTCTTCTTCCATCCATCAAGCTCGGTCTTCCGTGTCAAGCAACTGCTTCGTGATGGCAACGACCCACTGATCGATGCGGCCGACCTTCAACTCGGAGACCGCGTGCTCGATTGTACACTCGGACTCGGTTCCGACAGTATCGTCATGAGCCACGCCGTCGGCCCGAGCGGTCGCGTCGTCGGCCTCGAGAGCGAATTCATCACAGCGACACTCGTCAAAGAAGGCATGTCGGTCTGGGAAGAGAAAGAGAACGCTTTGAATGAAGCGATGCGACGCATCGAGGTCGTTTGGACCGACGCCCTCACTTATTTGAAAAATTGTGCGGATGACGAATTTGAGGTCGTCTATTTCGATCCGATGTTCGAAAAAACGATCTCAGAATCGGTTCATCTGAACCCGTTACGAGCGTTGGCAAACGAAGCGCAGTTATCAGATGAACTGATTTCAGAAGCCAAACGCGTTGCGAAAAACAGAATTGTCCTAAAAGCACATTATGAGAGCCCGGCGTTCGAAAAGTATGGATTTAAGCGCCTTTCACGCAAAACCTCGAAGTTTCATTATGGATATATCGAAAAAGAGACTCGTTCGGATTAGGTAGTTTGACTTAATCGGGACGAAAGTCTCTTTTTTTATTTTTCATAATTATTATTTTCTGAATATTGACATTAATCAGACACAAGTCTAACGTTTACATCAAGCTCACACAATTTCCCATTATTCTTACAGGAGGTCAGTCCAAATGAAAAAACGTTCCATCCGTCGCACGACGCTCGCCGTCGCGCTGACATCGGTCATGAGCGTCAGTGCGATCCCGGCCGTCGGTGCCGCTCCACTTGTCGCTTCACCGCTACCAACCGCAACAAATACCGCCCCATTCGATCACAATATCATCGATGAGGATCGACTCGCCAAAGCGCTCGAAAAGCGTGGCGTCATCAAAAAAGGGCTTTCAACGAAAGAGCGACAGAAAGCCGTCGATGTGTATATTAAAAAGAAACAAGGTACAGCGCAAGATGCCCACGACCACAAACATGATGACAAATTGAATGACAAAGCGGCGAAAGCGAAAGAGAAGATACATAACCAATTCGAAAAAGAATCGAAACGTCTCCTCGACAAAGCGAAAAAAGGGCAAGGCAACTATCGAAAAGGCAAACCGAATGGCCAAATCAAAGTCGATCCGGCCAAAGCAACGGGCTATAACGGTGCGGTCCGTGAAGACAAAGTGCTCGTCCTCCTCGTCGAGTACAGCGACTTCAAACATAACAACATTGTCCAAGATCCCGGTTATATGTATAGCGACAATTTCAGCAAAGAACACTACGAACAGTATATGTTCGGTGATAAGTCGTTCGAACTGTTCAACGGTGAGAAAGTTCAGACGTTCAAACAGTATTATGAAGAACAGTCTGGCGGCAGCTACACGGTCGACGGTACCGTCTCTGAATGGTTGACCGTACCAGGTACGGCGAAAGACTACGGCGGTGACAATCCGGCCGGCGGGAATGACAACATTGGTCCAGGTCCCCGTCAACTCGTCAAAGACACGTTGAATGCGGCGGTCGCTTCAGGAATGGACCTCGCCGAATACGATGAGTATGACTTGTATGACCTCGACGGCGACGGCGACTTCAACGAACCGGACGGCTTGGTCGATCACTTGATGATCATTCATGCTGGTACCGGCCAAGAAGCGGGCGGCGGTGTCCTCGGTGACGACGCGGTCTGGTCACACCGTTGGGTACTAGATGGCGTATATGGCGTGGAGAACACGACGGCTGACGTCCCATATTGGGGCGGTAAAATGGCCGCATACGATTACACGATCCAACCTGAAGACGGAGCGGTCGGCGTATTCGCCCACGAATTCGGTCATGACCTCGGTCTTCCTGACGAATATGACACGCAGTACACAGGCCAAGGCGAGCCGGTCCAATCATGGTCGATCATGAGCGGCGGCAGCTGGGCTGGTAAAGTGGCAGGAACGGAGCCGACGAGCTTCTCGCCACAAAACAAGGAATACTTCCAAAAATTGATGGGCGGCAACTGGGCCAACATCACGGAAGTCGATCTTGAAGACATCACCCAGCAAGGTTTCGTCTCGAAACTCGATCAATCGGTGACGAAATCGAACAACCCAGGGTTGTTGAAAGTGAACCTTCCGGACAAGAAAGTGAAAGGTATTGAACCTGAGTTCGGACAGTACTACTACTACTCGACAAAAGGTGATAACTTGCACACTGAACTCGTGACACCAAGCGTCAAGCTCGGTGCTGACGGCACACTCGCCTTCGATACACGGTTCGAGATCGAATATGATTACGACTACTTGTACGTCAAAGCACTGAGCGGCGGCAAAGAAGTCGTCCTTGACGTCTACGGTGACGACAACACCGGAAATGACGCCGAGTCAACAAACGGCGCTTGGGTGAACAAATCGTACGACTTGTCACAGTTCGCCGGTCAAGACGTCCAGATCGTGTTCGAATACGTGACAGACGGCGGTCTCGCCCTTGAAGGATTCGCCCTCGACAACTTGGCGATCACGTCAGGCGGACAGACGCTTCTCGCAGATGACGCGGAAGGTGCTGAGGCGGTCACGCTCGACGGCTTCGTCAAGTCGGACGGTTATGACACGAAACCGCACTACTACTACCTCGAATGGCGTAACCACGCAGGCGCTGACACGGGTCTCTTGAACGGCCGTGGCGTCAAGTACAACACCGGTCTCGTTGTCTGGTATGCCGACGACTCGTTCTCGGACAACTGGGTCGGTATCCACCCGGGCGAAGGTTTCCTCGGAGTCGTCGACTCACATCCAGAGGCGATTGTCGGTAACTTGAACGGCAAAGAAACGGTTTCAGGCAGCACGCGTTACCAAATCGCGGACGCCGCGTTCAGTTTAGACAAAACGCTCGCTTGGTACCTCGATTCTCCGAGCCGCGGAATTTACGACTACAAGGCGCAATCTGGCGTGAAACAGTTCAATGACGCCAATACGTACATCAACTCGCTCATCCCGGATGCGGGCCGTAAGCTTCCACAATACGGACTCGTCGTCGACGTCGTCGGCGAAGCGAAAGACAATTCGGCTGGAGCTGTTTGGGTCCGGACGAAGTAAGCATGATTTGTTTGACCCTCGCTCTTCTCATCAAGAGAAGAACGGGGGTCTTATTATTCTAAAAAAGCTTGAATTTTCAATCGAGACTGTGTAACATACTAGTTGTAACGCCTCTGTAGGTTAGTGGCAGACCTCAGCAATGGTAATGCTGCAGCACGAGTTCGATTCTCGTCGGAGGCATCAAGAATACCGCTCAACCAAGCGGTTCACGGCACTTCCTGTATCTTGCAGGAGGTGCCTTTTATTTATCCGTGGACAGTTTGTGCACACTTGGCGTTTGTCGAACGATTCCGATTGATGTCGAATGAATCAGATATCCCTGACAGAATGTTCGTCCATCAACATCCAAAACGTATCGGCCGTCTGTTTCTGGAACGACATTATTATTTGCTTATACGTGACCTCTTTGTAATGCGATGTCACGTGTTGAATTGTAGCCATGAATGTAACTTTGGCAGACGACAAAAAACGCCCCTAAGGACGCTTATTTGATGCATTCTCTAATCTTTTCTAAACTCTTAACTAGTCATTCAATTTGTTTTCTTTAGCTTGATAGCTTTCTTTAGAAGTGAAAAAGAATATGATAGACAATATAAAAAGTGCTACTGGGAATGTTACTAAAGAAGGATTAAATTTAACAGAACTAATAGCATATTCTCCATACAAATAAATTGTCATCCATAAAGAGCAACACAATAAAATCACTGCTGATATATTTTTCATATTCCCCCCACCTTTCAAGTGATATTATAACCGATTTCTCGATCCACTTTCGGCTGCTTCCGAAAATAGACAACATTATTATTTCGAAACCGCCATTAAAATTACATATTGGTGTCTAATTACAATTAGATACTTCATTTAACAAATATGGGTATATGTAGTATAGGTGCTACAATGGAGTCGAAGAATTGGAGGAGTGGACTTGTGGGATCGTTATTCAATTACGCAATAGCATTCGTGGGTACAATCGGAGTAATTGTAGGGGTCGCCAAACACGACTTTTGGAAACGTAAGAATGAATACATGGATACAGTACAGCAAAAAAATAAGTATAAGCGTACAACGCGCAAAATTGATATAGTGTTGGCCACTTCGATTATTTTGCTTTTCGCTTTGTATTATTTTCAGCCTGACGATATTCAGGATCCCGTCGCGAAAATAGTCGAAGAACCCGTCGCCGCTGGAGATGTTGACAGTGAATCTGGCAAAGTGATTGAACTCGGGCCTTACTCGGTAGCCTCTATTCCGAACGGCGTGCCATCTGCTTACCAGATGCAATACGAAGAGTTGACCGATATCATTTCGCGAGCCAACGCGACGTTAACGTTAATTAAAGGTACGATTTCATCTTGCGAAACGCCGTGCGCTAAACCATTGAGTGAGATTGAATCAAAATTCGACGCTATGAATGATGTGATCGAGGAAACGCGCAATGAATTGTTCCGCGGCTCCGAGATTGTGCGAGTTATGGCCGAAGAAGACCCGGAAGAATTGCATACGCAAAAGTTATATGAGCTCCAACAAGAATTGTTATCGACACGATCCTCACTAGAAACGATGCTGATCGCTGACTCGTGGGAGAGTTGGGAAGAACCGATCGAGTATGCAGAAAATACACGTAAAAAACGACTGTTCAAAATTCTTCTTGGTGATACAGTGCTACCGAAAGATTATCACGTCGAAGGGTCAACTCTAGAAAACGGTGAACCTATCGTCAATGAAGAATCCCCTGAGGCTTTGCAAAGCGCAGAGTTTGTCATTCTAGGGTTTATGGAGCTTACAGAAGAGATTCGGTCAATCGTCGACTCAGTGTACATCTCAATGGATGCAGACCACATCGCCGCTGACTACGCATTAACAATCGTAGATTCCACAAGGGAGCAAGCGGTTATTGCATCAAATTCATTTGCTGACGCTAAAGCGGCCAAAGAATTGAGTGGCGCAATCGCAAGGCTTGACTCATTAAAAGAAAAACTTCTCGAATACAACGATATGCAGGAAAGCCCTGGTTGGAACCTCGATAGATACGACGAGGTGTTGATGCATGTCGATACATTCTATGAAGACATGGACTTTAACCCAGTCACTGTCAAACAATTTTTAGAGGTCTATGGCTACTGATTTCGTGCACAGTTTCGTGTACACCTACCCACGATGCAGAGGTAGATTCACAATTTATTTCACCATTATCTTACAATTTTCTACAAGTTATTCGACAAAACGGCGCAACGCCAAGCCTTTTCAAGTTTCCACGAAAACCCATTCGAGAAATGGTAATGCTGCAGCACGAGTTCGATTCTCGTCGGATGCATCAACTGGATATTTCAGGGAATGGTATAATGATTAACAAACATGTGTAAAGGAGACTAGATATGAAACGTTTCATCACACTTCTAGCCGCCGTCGCCTTGTTGGCCTCTTGTACGCAATAGACAACGAATCGTCCGCCTGACTCACCTCCGAAAACTAAAAATGTCGTAATCGATGTATCCGAGACGCAACCTTTCTCCGAGCCAGTCCCGACCGAAGAAGAAGTCACCATATTTTTAGGATATCTTCAGTCGTTGAGCAGTGACACGCTGGGCGCGTTGCGTGAATCAGAGCAGACGATTTTCCCCTGTGAGACGTCTTGTGAAGACCGCCCGCTCGACGAAATCTCTACGCAAATCGACAGTAACCGGGAAGATCTCGAATCCGTCCGTGCCGACATTGATGAGATTCTCCCGGCGTTCGATCACCTTGTCGCATCTGACGCGTCAGGAATCGACCGTGAAGGGCTGACCAGCGTATTGAACGAACTCACAGCCGTCAGTGAGGGGTTGACGCAGTTTTTAGAGACTGACGATTGGGCTTATTGGGAAGAAGCCCGGACCCAATTGAATAGCATGTCATCGAACATAAAAGGCATCGCTATTTATCTAAGTGGTGTGTGACATTTATCAACTACATAGGCTGCTCTCATCCAAACTCGGATGAGGGCTTTTTTCTTACAGTCATGGATACTGTCTTGACACGTTTACGGTTCCTCTATAAACTTGAAAAGTTGAATTGAATGATTTTTTTGGAAGGAGCATGACAGATGCTGAATGAATGGTTATGGATCCCTTCTGCCCTGCTCACGCTCGGTCTGCTCGTCCTCAGCTATAAACTGTTCGGACGGGTCGGACTGTACGCCTGGATCGCGATGGCCTCGGTCGTCGCCAACATCCAAGTGACGCAGCAGATTGTGATTGGTGGTTTCATCTTCACACTCGGGAACATCGTCTACGGTTCCCTTTATTTAGCGACAGACATCTTGAACGAGAAACATGGCCGTCACGCCGCCCGCAAAGGCGTCTGGCTCGGCTTCTTCATCTTGATCGTCTCGACGGTACTCATGCAGTTCGCCTTGCTTTACGAACCGTTCGAAGAAGCGCTCTACATGCATGAGAGCTTCAAGGCATTGTTCTCGATGCTCCCGCTCATCACGCTCGGCAGTCTCGCGGCGTACCTCGTCTCGCAACTGTTCGACGTCTTCATCTATTCGAAGATTCGGGCGAAAACGGGTGAGAAGAAACTGTGGCTCCGGACGACTGGATCGACGGTCGTCTCACAGTTGATCGATACGCTCACGTTCTGTACGATCGCCTTTTGGGGAATGGAATGGGATATCTGGTGGAACATTTTCGTCACGACGTATGTCGCGAAGTTCATCATCGCTTGGATGGCCACGCCGTTCATGTATTATGCGAAACGGACCGAACCACAAGACGACGAGACGGAAAAAGCAGCCTAAATAAAAAACCGCAACCTCAACGGGTTGCGGTTTTTTCTCGAATTTGCAGACGCACCGCGTAAGGCCGCGCATCTTCGAGTGACGACGTCTCCCGACAAACAGTGAGCGCCATGTAAGCGTCGATAGCGAGCGCTTCGATGGTCTCGTCCGTCGTCTCGACCTCAAGTATGGTGTAGGGCGGCAGATGTTCGAGCTTGACCCACTGCCCGTGCAGGTTCTTCACATAGATGATTGGTTCGTCAATCGAGTAACGTCGGAGTAAATCAGACACGTTCACGCGATCCCCTCCTTAAACCAAACCTTTATCATCATTATAGAAAGCGCTTACGATTCTGTAAACCGTGCTTCCCGAAAATTTGGCAGTCCAACGCTTCAAAAATGGTGGAATCGAACCGATAATCTAGAAGAGAAATGAGGTGAACCGATGCGTTATCGCCGACAAGAAACGTTCCGCTACATTTTACCGAACCCCCGTTTCATCCCCTACCGCCTCGTATGGGAAGATAAGGAGTTGCATGACGGTGAAGGCATGCTGCTCAACATTAGTGCCCACGGCTTGAAGTTGCGCTGCGACTACTTGTTCCCGCTGTCGGAAGGGCTGAAAGTTCAGGTCGTGCTCGACCTCGTCCCGCTCATCCAGTCAATCGAGTTGACCGGTCACGTCCGTCACCGCAGTCAAATAGGAAGCATGTACGATTACGGGATCCGTCTTGAAGCGAATTCAGAAGAAGCCCAACAGCTCGTGACGATGATCAAAGCTTATGCAAGAGAGAACCAATGAGAACGTGTCGTCAGACACTTCTCATTTTTTGTTCGTCCGATAACAGGGTATACTAATGACAACAGAGACAGATTAGAGGTGTAGCCATGACCAGAAAATTTTTATTGATTCCTTGGGCCGCCGCGATCGCGATCGCGCTACTTGGTCCCAATACCCCGTTCTCGAGCCGGTTCTTGCTCGACTTCCTGACATACAATACCGATGCCTATGAAGGATATTCTTTGTCCCTCTTTAGCGTGCTAGGCGTCTACCCGCTCGCGCTGTTCCCGCTGCTTTGGTCGGAAGTGAACCAACTGCGGCCGAATCCGCTCCTACCGGCAGCAACCGGTTTCGTCGTCGGAGGATTCATCATCGCTCCGTATCTCGCGTTCGCACGGCAGTCGCCCTACCCGACGCCAATCAAGCCGTTGCCGACGAGACTGCTCGGGGTCGTGTTGCTCCTCGTCACGATCGGTTTATTCATCGCTGCCGCGATGACTGGGAATGTCGCACAGTATTGGTCATACGTCGAACAGAATCAATTCGTCCGCACGATGACGGTCGATTTCTTTTTGCTCGCCTTCGTCCAAATGACATTGATGACCCGAGATGCGAAGCGCTATAAGATGAGCTTGTGGCCGCTCCCGTACATCCCGTTATTCGGTCTATTGTTTTGGCTCATCATTCGTCATAAGCAACCGTTCAACGAGGCGCCGCCGCGACGGCCGAAAGTGGTTTGATGTTGTACTTGAGAGTGGGTTTCCCAAAACCTACTCTTTCCTTTATACTAGAGCGAGAGTTTATCTAGAGAAAGAAGGGTCAAATCCAATGAGATTTTTTAAAGTAATGACACACACGAACGACAAGGGAGAAGACGTCATCCTAAGCGAGTATTTCAAAATCGCCGACAAACAGGCTGAACAATTCCTCAAAGATACGTTAGAGCTCGACATGTTCGACGAGAAAGTGACGCTCAAAGAGTGCCAAGTCGCGAAAGACCGGTGGGAATGCCCGGTTGGTGACTTCGTCGTCGTCGAATACTTCAATGAAAAAGAGTTTGATAAAATGAACGAGTATCGTGTGGTCGCACCGAAAAAGTGACCCACAGCAAAGGCGACTTTCCCATTTAATCGGGAAAGTCGCCTTTTTATCGTTCGAGTCATCGACGTGCGTTATGACTCCTCGTTATCTTCTTCCGGGTCTGGATCTGGATGTTGCGTCGGAGCCGGTTTTTTCGCCGGATCAGACTCATCGTCTGGCATCGGGTCTGGGTGAACCCCAGGTTGCGATTCGTCACGTTTCATTGAGCATCCCTCCTCTGTCATAGTGGATTAATTCCACATCGATCAAGAGTCGAAACATCAGTGTATGTCTTTATTGCCGATGACACGACGTGAGATCGCTTTTTCAATCTCGACGATGACGAAGACGATGGCACCGAAGACGACCGGATAGATCCAATCATTCAAATCAAGTGCCGCTGTCCCGAACAACGTGTGCATAAACGGCACGTACGTGATGAACAGTTGAAGTGCAATCAATAGTGCCGATACGATAAACGCAATCTTGTTATCGAAAAAGTGGCGGTTAAACGCCGGAGCGAGTTCGGTCCGACAGTTATACAAGTGGAACAACTGGGCCATGACGATCGTATTGAGTGTGATCGTCTGCAGCTTCGCAGTCGAGAAATCAAAGTCGGCTAACATGTAGTTGATGATCAAGCTGCCTCCCCCGATCAAGATCGAGACGAAGATGATCCGAAACACGTAATAGCGACTCAACAGCGGGACGTTCGCCGGACGCGGCGGACGTTTCATCGTGCTCTCTTCGAGCGGTTCGAAGGCGATCGCGAGCGACAGCGTGATGGCAACGACCATGTTGACCCAAAGGATTTGGACCGGGCTGAGCGGTGCCGCGGCACCGAGCAAGATGCTCATCGCGACGAGGAGCGCTTGTCCACCGTTCGTCGGGAGCAAGAACAAGATCGTCTTCTTCAAGTTGTCGTATACACGGCGGCCTTCACGCACCGCGTTGTAAATCGTTTTGAAGTTGTCGTCGACGAGGACCATCTGCGACGCCTCTTTTGCGACTTCGGTCCCTTTGATACCCATCGCGACACCGATGTCGGCCCGTTTCAAGGCCGGGGCATCGTTGACACCGTCACCGGTCATCGATGTGATGAGCCCGTTTTGCTGCAATCCTTTGACGAGACGCAGCTTATCATTTGGGCTCGTCCGGGCGAACACATCGTTATGAACCGACGCTTCTTTGATCTCCTCGTCCGACATGTTCGTCAATTCTTTCCCTTCAAGTGCGCCTTCGACTTCCATGCCGAGTTCACGGGCGATGGCGACGGCTGTGTCTTTATGGTCACCCGTGATCATCTTGATGCGGATACCGGCGTCACGGCACGCCGCGACGGCTTCAATCGCCTCTGGACGTGGTGGATCGACGATTCCGTACAAACCAAGGAACGTGATACCGGATTGGACGTCCTCATGGTCGACCGTCTCTTTCGAGCGATCGACCCGTTTGAATCCGCCACCGAGGACACGTTGTCCGCGGTCGGCGATCTCTTTACGTTTCTCATCCCAATAGGTGCGGTCAAATTCCGTATCTTCAGCCATATCGAACAGGCGGTCTGGCGCCCCTTTGATGAAGATCATCCGCTCATCTTTATAGTCGACGAGCGTCGCCATGTACTTATACTCCGAATCGAACGGGATTTTCGAGATGACTTTCAGCCGTTCAATCGGTCGCTCCGCTTTTTCGGCGAGCGTGAGCAAGCAGGCTTCCGTCGGGTCGCCATTGATGACCCATTCACCGTTTTCTTCATACAATTGGGCATCGTTACACGTCTTTCCGACCGTGAGCAAGTCGATCATCGACTCGTCATCATCGAGGTCGAACGGTTGACCGTTTTGTTCGAGGTCCCCATCTGGAGCGTATCCGCCGCCAGACACTTCGATGTCGTGCTTCGCCGTGACGACTTGCTTGACGGTCATCTCGTTTTTCGTCAGCGTACCCGTCTTATCGGTACAGATGACAGAGACCGCACCTAACGTCTCGACGGACGGTAGACTACGGACGATCGCTTTCTTCTCGGCCATGTTACGAACACCGAGTGCGAGAATAATCGAGATGACTGCAGGGAGACCTTCCGGGATCGCTGCGACCGCTAACCCGATCGTCGTCAGCATCAGTTCGATTGGATCGAAATCACGTACAAAGTAGCCGAACGCGTAAATGATGACCGAGATCACAAGGATCGCAATCGAGACCGTTTGACCGAATTTCGTCGTCTGACGGATGAGCGGTGTCTTCACCGTCTCGACTTCAGCGATCGATGCGTTGATTTGACCGAGCTCCGTCCCTTCACCGATCGACGTGACGATCGCTTTCGCGCTGCCCGTCGCTATACTCGTTCCTGAATAAATCATGTTTTTCCGGTCACCGAGGACAGCATCTTCCGCCACGACTTGAATTTTCTTCTCGACCGTCGTCGCTTCACCTGTCAAAGCCGATTCTTCGACTTTGAACTTCTCGGCTAGAATGACTCGCGCATCGGCCGGCACTTTGTCACCGGCGGCGAGCACCAAAAGGTCTCCAACGACGAGTTCGCTCGATTCGATTTGAATCTGCTTGCCGTCTCGGATGACGCTTGCTTTCGTCTCGAGCAGTTTTTTAATCCCTTCAAGCGCCTGTTCAGCCTTGTTTTCTTGCAAGTATCCGACGACAGCAATGATCGTGACGACGAGCGCGATGACAATCGTATCGATATACTCACCTAAAAAGCCAGTGACGACGGCCGCACCGATCAGGACGTACACAAGAATGTCATTGAACTGTCTCAAAAATTTTATGATTTCAGGTGTCTTTTCCTTTTCCGGCAGAACGTTCTTCCCGAACTGTTCTTGCCGACTCGACACTTCTTGCTTCGACAGCCCGTTGTCTACGTCTGTCTCAAGACTACTCCTCACCTCTTCCGGTTCGAGTGCGTGCCAATTTTTGTTCTCCATTTGCATCTCTACTCCTCCTTGGTCGATCCTATATGAAAATCTATCTCTTTTATGTTCCCACTCCACGGCTTCCTGACACATCAGACGACACATTTTCACAACTTTTTCAAAAAATCCGTTCACATTTGTCTCGTTTTCCATTTGAAAACGCTCCCATCCAAAAAAGTCGTGTCAGATGGATGAAATGGCTTTACATAACGGTCTGAATGGTTAACTATAGAGAAAATAAAACAGAGAGAAAGAGGTACACGTATGGTCATTATTCAAGGGATCGCCCTGTTGCTGTTGATTCTCGCCTTGTTCACGTTATTCAGTTACAAAGCACCGTTCGGGATGAAAGCGATGGGAGCACTCGCCGGCGCCGCAATCGCGAGCTTCCTCGTCGAAGCGTTCAACGCCTACGCGATCGGTGGGTTACTGCCGCTCCCTTTATATGAAGAAGTCGGCCAAGCTGCCGGTGCGCTGTCGGGACCTGCGGCAGCGGCACTTGTCGCGATTGCGCTCGGCATCAACCCGGTCTACGCGTTGATGCTCGGTTTGTCCGTGTCAGGCTTCGGGATTCTCCCCGGCTTTTTCGCAGGGTACGTCCTCGCCTTACTCGGCGGCAAGCTCGACCGTCACCTTCCGGCCGGTGTCGACATGATCTTTTACGTCATCGTCATGGCACCGCTCGCCCGTCTCGTCGCCATCGGTGTCGATCCGCTCGTCTCGAACACGCTCGCTCAAATCGGAGCGGTCATCGAGCTCGCAGCGACGCAAAACCCGATTGTGATGGGACTCGTCCTTGGCGGAATCGTCACGGTCGTCTCGACATCACCGCTCAGTTCGATGGCGCTCACGGCGATGCTCGGTCTGACCGGTGTCCCGATGGCAATCGCGGCCCTCGCCTTGACGGCGTCGATTTCGATGAACTATTTACTCTTTAAGCGATTGAACATCGGCTCGAAGAAAGACCAACTTTCGGTCGCGATCGAACCGCTCACACAAGCCGACCTCATCTCGGCGAATCCGATCCCAATCTATAGCGTCAACTTTGTCGGTGGTGCCATCGCCGGACTCATCGTCGCGATGACCGGAATGGTGAACAACGCACCTGGGTCTGCCGCCGGTATCCCGGGACTGCTCGTCATGTATGGCTTTAATGACTGGCAGACGGTGACGGTGACGGCAATCATCGTGTTCGCCGTCGGCATCATCGCCGGTCTCGTCGGCAGCAAACTGTTCAGCAATTTCCCGATCGTTCGAAATACGGAAAAGATGGCAAATCCGGAAGAGGAAGCCGCATGAAAAAGCAGGAAGTCCAATTCGCGGACTTCCTGCTTTTTCGTTATTCAAACGATAATGTTGTTTGCGTTCGAGACGATTGCCGTGCAAGTTCGATCACACGCGTCGTCAACAAAGCGTCCTCGAGGGAAACGACCGGCCGTCGCGTCGAATAACTGTCAGCGAGCTGGCGATAAAATGCCAAATAACGCCCCGGCTCGATTTCGATCGTTTGCGGCTCATTTACAACGAGCGTCCCCGTCTCACTGACACCCGCTTCGATCGTGCCGTCTCGGAGCGCGGCCTCTTGCGGGTCGAGACCGTATTTCATAAAGCTGCCTGCCGTACCGTGGACTTCAAAGCGAGGCGCTTCAACGGCGACGAACGGGTTCGATCGTAAATAGACGCGCTTCTCACCGTAGTGTAGCGTCACGTTGAAGCCGTCGTCGGACTGTCCGCCGTCTCGTTGGACCATGACGTCTGCTGAGACGTGGTCCGGTTCGCCGAACAACACGAGCGCCTGATCGATCAAATGACTGCCGAGGTCGAACAAAATACCAGACCCAGGACCTGCGTTCTCACGCCATCTGTCCCGGACATGCGGACGGAACCGGTCAAAGCGTGATTCATACACTTTCCAGTCTCCGATTCGGTTTGATTCGAGCAGTGACGCCACCGTCAAGAAATCTCCGTCCATGCGTCGGTTGTGGAACACGTTGACGATCCCGTCACGCGTCTTCTCGAGGGCGATGAGGGATTCCCCTTCCTCAGACGTTAGGAACGCAGGCTTCTCGACGAGGACGTCTTTGTTTGCGTCGAGACACACCGTTACCATGTCTTTATGTAAGTTCGACGGTGTCGTGATCACGAACAGCGTCGCATCGGTCGCGATCGCTTCTTCGAGCGTCGCGTATACGTCCACGTCAGGGAGCACGGCACGGACGTCATCCGGTCTAGAGGAGACGACCCCAGTGATGTTGAATTCCTCGAGCGTCGTCAAAAATGGCAGGTGGAACGTCGTCGCCGAGAAGCCGAAACCGACCAATATAGTGTTGATCATATCTATTCCTCCTTTGTTTCTTCATGATTCATTGTAACAAAAAAAGGGGTACATTAACCCCTCACGCACTGACACTTTCATCCAAACCATATTCAAACGTGTTGTATCCGTTACGTGAATCGACGTAAACGAAACCAAAACGTGGATAATACTCGTTCAAAAACTCGTTGTCGGCGACACAGTCGAGACGGATCGGCTCGTTACCATCGGCTTCGCGGAGCACATGTTGCATCAGCTGTTGACCGACGCCACGGCCTTTCAATTGCTCACTGACGACGATGCGATGGATGTATTGACCGCGCTCGCCATCTTCCCATAAATTGTGATCCCATTCATCCGGAGGAAGCAAGGCGATCGAGGCCAAGACAAAGCCATGTTGTTCATACACGTACACACTTCCCGTCGCAATGTCGGTTCGCACGCGTTCTAACAAATCCAGCTCCAAATATTCCGTCCACTGGTCACTTCCTGTTTCATTAAGCGCTACGGCTCGTTGTTCGATTAGGTGCGCGATGTGTTTAGCATCGCGTTTCGTCGCGAGTCGAATCATAACGTCCTCCTTTATTTATGCAGTATTTGAAATACCAATATAACGGAGACGTTCGACCGATTTCAACCATCTTGCTTGAGCGATGTCATCGGAACGGGATGACGTCGCCCCCGTTCAATTGATAGCTATACGTCAAAGTCGCGTTCAAGCTATGCGATACCGAGCAATAGCGGTCGACGGACAGTTCGATGGCACGGCGGACACGTTCCTCCGGCATCTCCCCTTCGAGTACATATAAAATATGGATCGTCGTGAACCGCATCGGGTGCTCGGTCGCCCGCACCGCATCGACTTCCATACCGAACCGTTCGAGCGGCAGGCGCATCTTGTGCAAAATCGAGACGATATCGATGCCCGTGCAGGCCGCCGTGGCGTGCAGCAACATCTCGGTCGGCCGTGGCCCCGTATCCAATCCCCCGACATCCGCCGCCGCATCGAGCGTCATGCTATGTCCGGAAGGAGTCGTCGTTTGAAACGCCATCCCTTGTTGCCAATCCACTTTCAAGTTCATCTCAGTCTCCCCCTTATTTTTTCACTAGCATACTATTCCCTCGATTGAGGTATTATAAAGCTAGTTGCACAATTTGTCGTTTAGGAGTGGGTCGCATGGAATGGTCGGTCATAATCAGTTGGGGGCTGTATATCGTCCTCGGGTTAAATTTATTGTTCGCTTTAGCAGTTATCTTCGCGGAGCGCCGCGATGTCGGTGCCACCTGGGCCTGGTTGCTCGTATTATTTTTCCTACCGATCCTTGGATTTATCATCTACTTGTTCCTCGGTAGACAGCTTAAAAAAGATAACTTCTTTAACTTGAGTGTTGAGGAACGATCGTTTCATTCGTTGCAAGTCGAGAGTCAAATCGAACAGATTCGTCGCAAAGAGACCGCCCTCTCGCAACCGCTGTTTGCGAAGTACGAACAGTTGCTCGAGATGAACTTGCGCTCATCGAAGTCACTCATCAGCGTCCATAACAAGTCGACCATCATGCATGACGGTGAACAGAAGTTCAAGGCGCTGATGGACGATATTCGGAGCGCCGAGACCGAGATCAACATCCAGTACTACATCATCCAGCGTGATGCCCTCGGGAAGGCATTGATCCACGAGTTGATCGAGCGCGCCAAAGCGGGCGTCAAAGTCCGGCTGTTGTATGACGCGGTCGGATCGCGCAGCCTCCGCGATTCAGACTTTAAGGAGTTGATCGCGCATAACGGTGAAGTCCGTGTCTTTTTCCCACCGACGTTCGGCTTGATCAATTTCAAGTTGAACAACCGGAACCACCGAAAAGTCGTCATCATCGATGGGAAGATCGGCTACGTCGGCGGCTTTAACGTCGGTACCGAATACCTCGGCCTCGTCGAAAAGTTCGGCTATTGGCGCGATACCCACCTCCGGGTCGAAGGGGACGTCGTCTACCACCTGCAGCACCGGTTCATCTTGGACTGGAACTTTTCGGGGAGCAAGCATCACGACCCTGAAAACTCGTTCTGCTTCGCGCACCATGATATTAAAGAGCAGTCACCGATGCAAATCGTGACGAGCGGACCGAACTCGGACACCGAGCACTTGAAGAATATGATGATTAAAATGATCGCGTCGGCGAAGCAACGGGTCATCATCCAAACGCCTTATTTCATCCCGGATACGAGCTTCATGGACGCCTGCAAGATGGCACTCCTCTCTGGTGTCGAGATGGACATCATGATTCCCGGAAAACCGGACCATCCGTTCGTCATGTGGGCGTCGCTGTCGTTTCTCGGTGAGCTGCTCGACTACGGGGCGAACGTCTACATGTACGATGAAGGCTTCCTGCACGCGAAGACGCTCGTCGTCGATGATGAAATTTCAACTGTCGGGACGACGAACTTGGACGCTCGCAGCTTCCGCTTGAACTTCGAAGTGAACGCCATCATCTACGACGAGCGGGTCGCTCTTGAGCTCGCCTCGTTGTTCGAGTCGGACGTCGCCGTCAGTCGCCGCTATACGGTCGACGACTATGCGGTCCGGAAGTGGAGCGTCCGGATGCGCGAAGGTGTGTCACGGTTGCTCAGCCCAATCTTATGACCGTTGTGGGATCGCGCCAGCGGTCTCTTTTTTATGTCCATCAACCGACAAATTCTAGATTTCAGCTTATTTTTATCATGTTTTAGCTAATATTCTTCCAAATAAGGGTATAAAGTATCAGTACGAACGTCCTAAACTCTCGTTTCGTTAAAGAAAGGAGGAAGTATGCGTTCGCGCATATGTCATTCTATGGCTGATCAAGAACGAATTCACCAAGACACCCACACCATGAAACCCGATCCTTCCTCATGGGACCAGTTACCGATCGGCCTGTTCGCATTCAATCTTGATGGGCATATCGTCAGCTATAACGACTCGTTCCTGGATTTACTCGGGATCGTTCCCCCGTTTAATTTAGCGCTCGATCGATTCACCTCATCCTCGTTTGACTTGGCTAGCGCCATAAGACGTGTCCTAAACGGCGAGACGATTCGATTGGCTGGATGGTACCAAGCACCGAACCGACAACCGCGGTTTATTCGGACGACGATGTCACCAAGCTTTCAAACCGATGGTCAAGTCGACGGCGGTGTCGGCGTCATCGAAGACACGACCGAACAGCGACGTTATGAAGAACGGATGGAGCATCTGTCGTCACTCGACCCGTTGACCGAGTTATTCAACCGTAAAAAAGTCGGCGACGTCCTGACCTCGGCTGTCCAAGATACGGTCGACACGAAAGCACCTGCCGCCGTCATCATGCTCGATATCGACTACTTCAAGCTCGTCAACGACACGTTCGGTCACCCGACCGGCGACCTCGTGTTACGTTCGATTGCTCAATTGCTCCGCCGTAATATAAGGAAGACCGATTCGATCGGTCGCTGGGGCGGCGAGGAGTTTTTAATCGTCGCCCCGCAGTCGACACTTACTGATGGCATCCAGTTGGCCGACAAGTTACGTCAAAAGATCAACGACGAACCGTTCGGTCCGGTCCCGCACGTCACATGTTCGTTCGGCGTCAGTTCGCTTGATGGCGGAAAGACCGTCGAACAAGCGCTCCAAGACGCGGACGAGGCACTGTACGTGGCAAAAAACTTAGGCCGCAACCAAGTGTCGAGCAAACGATGATATGAACTCTAAGAAGAATCGAAATGTACCAAAAAGGCAGAGCAAATCCGCTCTGCCTTTCGTTTATACATTGAATCGTGATACGAGTTCTTGCAACTCCTCCGCCATATCGGCGAGTGCTTTCGCGGATTGCGAGACTTCCTCCATCGAACCGAGCTGGTCTTCTGTCGTTGCCGCGACTTGTCTCGAGGCGTTCGAATTCTCGTCGGCGATGTGAGCGATTTGCGTCGCTGATGCTGAAACTTCTTCGACGTTCGCCGCGATCTCTTCGACAGTGGCCGTCACGTCCTCGATCCGTGGCGTCATCTCCTGCGTCCGTAACATAATCTTCTTGAAGCGCTCCGCCGTGTTCTCGGTCGTCTCAAGACCCGCTTTCGTATGGGCCGACACTTCTTTCATCAACGTGACAGACCGCTCCGTCTCTTGCTTGATGTTCTCAATCAACTGCGAAATTTGCTTCGTAGAGTCCTGTGACTGTTCTGCTAACTTACGGACTTCACTCGCGACGACGGCAAACCCTTTCCCGTTCTCACCGGCGCGGGCAGCCTCGATCGCCGCGTTCAAAGCGAGTAAGTTCGTCTGCGTCGCGATCCCGTTGATCACATCGACAATGTTTCCGATTTCATTCGAGCGGTGAGCGAGCGACTGGATGACTGCGCCGAACGTCTCGACCGATGTGTCAATCGCCTTCATTTGCGTCACGTTATGGGTGACCGCTGCGGTGCCATCCTCTGCTTCAATCGCCGTCTCACGAGACAGTTCTGATACGTCTGTCGAGCTTTCGGCGATGCGCATGATGCCTGCCGTGATCGCTTGGAGTGAGACGGCGTTGTCATCGAGCTGACGTTTCGAATCATCGGCCCCGGCCGCCATCTGCTGGACCGCACCGGCGATCTGCTCAGAAGATGCTGTATTTTGCGCCGAGTTGGCCATGAGTTCTTGCGACGATGCGGCGACTTGCCCGATCGATTGATCGAGGTTGATGATGATCGAACGGAGTGACGCCGTCATGCCGTTGAAACTTTCAGCGACCCGGCCGATCTCATCGTTCGAATCGATGATGATTTCTTCCGTCAAATCTCCCGCTTGAATCCGTTCCGCGCCCGTCGTCAAACGGTTCAACGGTCGAATGATCGAGCGTAAGATGAAGTATAAGATGATTGAGGCCAAAAGACTCATCGCAACAATCACGCCCACGGTCGTCCACAGGATACCTACCGTCTCGTTGGTGATTTCTTCATCGTACAACGTTCCAGCCACTTTCCAGCCGGTCAAGTCGTTCGTCATGAAGTCCATTTGTTTCCCTTTGTTTTCAAACTCATATGAGAAACGTCCTTCATTTTCTGCATAGAGCGGTTTAACCCATTCTCCTTCACCTTTCTCACCGGCAGCAAATGTCGGATGCGTCACGAACTGTTGGTTCGCATCAAGGATCGTGACGTAGCCTTCTTTCCCGATCTGAATGCCAGTCGCGACTTCAGCGATATCGTCAACGTCGACGTCGACCGCAATGACGCCACGACCGTCATCGGTTGTCTGCGATAGCGTGACCATCATTTTACCTGATGACGCATCGACGTAAGGGTCGGTGATAACGACGTCGCCTCCAGCACCATCTGCTGCTTCGTACCATGGTCGTGTCCGAGGATCGTAATCATCCGGTAACGTTTGCGTCGGGTAGATTGTCATCGCGCCTTCAGTAGACGCGTAATAGATGTTCGTCACTTTTGGGTGGGTCGCCAAATATTCGACGAATTTCTCCTCTAACCCAAGGTTGTCTTCCCCTTCTTCGTAGAGCGACTCGTCGATCCGCCCCGCAAAAAAGGCGACATCGCGCTCGATTGGTTCGATCAGGTTCGTGATCTCATCATTCATCCGCTCCACACCCGCGTGCGCCGACTGCATGATTTGATCCGTGATTTTTTGTTTCGCCTGGTAATAGGCGACGAAGCCGATCAATAACGATGGAATCAATAATAAGAGCAATGACATCGTGATCAACTTTTGTTTAATGCTGATGGCTCGTTGTTTCGTCCGTTTCATAAATAACCCCTATTCCCGAGAATACCTCTCGCTACGTTAACCTATCTATCGGCTAGAATCGGGTCTTTTTTGATAACCCAGACAAAAAATCGTCACCGTTTTTCTATTTTTGTCAATTGAAAACCTTTTCATTCGACAGTTTGTCAAATTAAGCGCAACACTTCATCCACTCGATGATTACCTCTTTCAGTTCCACTTCCTCACCCGTGATCAAAGTACTCTCAACATCTTTTATAGCTCTATTTTTCAATTACTTAGCCCTCGACACGAGTAATTGTTTGAACTTGTTTTCTGTCCAGCTTTCCAACCGGTGTATAAGGCAACTCCTCAACAAAAGCGATTTCTCGAGGAACTTGGTATGCTGCCACTCGTGTGCGTAACCAGCTTAAAAGTGCTTCTTCAGTCATTTTTTTATCAGAATACAGCTGTACGAATGCCTTCAGAATTTTGCCAGCGTAGACATCCTCTATACCGATTACAGCGACGTCTTCGACACTCGGATGAGTGCACAAAGCAACTTCTATTTCCGACGGATAGATATTGTTGCCGGCTGAAATGATCAAATCGTCTGTTCGTCCACACAGGAAATAATAGCCGTTCTCGTCCCGGTATCCGATATCGCCAGTTTGAATCCAGAGGCTTGGGCTGTTTTTCATTGACCACTTATTCCGAATACAAAATTGCCCAATACTGCCGGTTTCAACTTCTTTCCCATCCACGACTACCTGCAATTGACTTCCCGAAATTGCTTTTCCAAGCGTGTTTGCATGATAGTTTAAATCTTCAGGTGTAGCAATGATATTCAAGCCGGCTTCCGAAGTTCCGTATAGATTGTATAAGATATTTCCCAGATGATTGTTTACTTCATCCACTAAAACCGGATTTAGTTTTGCACCTCCAGACGCAATGCAAGCTAGAGAACCGAGCGCTTCTTTATCGTGCTTCAACATTTTATGAACCATCAAAGGAACTACTGTGACAACTTCTACCTGATGCTGCCGAATAAGGGCGCATGCTCTTTTCGCATCAAAGCTCTCCTGAATGACAACTTTCTTCCCCAAAGCAAAAAATGATAACAGTACAGCGATGCCGTAGCCATGGTAAATCGGCGTTGCAATATAGGCAGTGCTGTACGTTGGCAGCTGCAGTCGGTTCAGTAAAGCAGCAAAAGGATCCAGGAAACTAAAGAGGGATGGGCGGTGAATCGCTTGTTTGGGCTTTCCAGTGGTGCCACCGGTCAACAGCACAATCTTTCCGCTGGAAGAGGCCGTCAATTTTTCTTTTCTATGTAGAGCCGAATCCGACAAACTGTTGATGGATTCATTTTTTTCATGATAACTGACGATTTTTGAATGTTGGTAAGACGATTTTTCAATCAATCCGCTAAACTCTTCGTCGTAAATCAGGAAGTCGAAGTGATGTTCTTGCACTAGCCGATTGAACTGCAGTTGACTCATGGAACAATTGAGCAAGTATATATCTGTGCCGAGCCGCGAAGCAGCAAAAATGCCCTGCACGAAGGAGGCGTGATTTTTACAGAAGAATGCCACTTTATGTCCTTTACAAATCCCATGCCTCTCTGCTAGAAGATAAGCGAGATTTTCACAGTGCTTCTGCAGCTCCTGATAATTGAGTGTTTCCCGACTATCCACCAGAGCTGTTTTTTGGCCTCTCGTCTTTTCTGTCAATGAAAAAAGAAGCATAAGGTTTACACCGTTTTGACGGATCGCGAAGCAAAGACGTCCTAAGTTTGATGGGGAAAGAAAATTGAGCTGCGACAATATTTTCAGCAAATTAAACATCGCCTCTTTCACGCTCCTTTTTTCTTAATAACCTGAGGACGATAAACGATAACGGTGATCTGAAAATAACTGAAGCCCATTGACCTAGAATCAGCCACCACGGTTTATAAACTTTTCTTTTCGTATACAAGGCGTGTCCGATCAGTTCCGCCACGTGACCCGGTGACATGGCAGGGGCAGTCTGATAAGCAAGTGTCGGTTTAATCATTGGTGTCTTCACAAGAGGAAGATAAATGGAAGTGGTGGCAATGTTTTTGATTTTCAGTTCCGGCTCCGCCGAGCGCAACCACGTATCAAAAGCGGTTTTCGACGCCTGGTAGGCAGCCCAGTGAGGTATAGGGAATAGCAACACATTTATGGTGGAGACATTGATGATGTGCCCGTTCTTTTTCGCAAGCACTGGAATGAGCGATAGCAACAACTGTACCGGAGCAAAATAATTAAGCGCCATGGTACGTGTGAAGTCATGGTAACGATCCAGCGACTGGGCAATTGGACGGTTGATGGAGATTCCGGCATTGCTGACGACAACATCCACTCCGTCCGTTAATTGATGAAGAAATACCAGCAATCCTTTTCGTTCCTCTTCATTGCGCAAATCTGCCGGGAATACCGTTACACTGGCTGTAGCTTTTTCGATTTCGACTTTCATGACGTTCATGTTGGCTTCTCTGCGGGCCACCAGAATCAGATGCGCAGTTGTATTCGCTAATAGATAGGCGAACTCCTTGCCGATTCCTGAACTCGCTCCAGTAATCAGGACAGTCTTTCCATCCATCTCTTTTTTCAGCTTCTCGAAATTGAGGGAAGGCGATAAAAATAGGGCTCTCTCCAGTAGAGTGTAGTTATGCATGTAGCCAGCACCTTTTTGTAAGATATCGTTATAAAATCGGGAATCTTCCGACTCTTATTTTTTAAATTTTACCATTTAAACATGATTAACGGATAGATAAGGAGGAAAGATAAACAACGTCCTGCCCTGATCCTCTAAGTCGTTTATTTAGTATCACTTTGACTTAATCTTCGAGATACATATCCAAATGCAACAACTCGTCTCGCAGCGGCGACAAATCGTTCAACGAATGGACGCCCATCATATAGTCGTATCCAAAGAACACTTTAAAGCTATATTGTTCGTCCGACTCATTCACTTTATATTCTAACTCGGCATAAAGCGTATTCCGGAACATGAGGCGAAGCATGTTCGGGATTTGGTCGCGTGACAGCACCTTCCCTGGCTTCACTTTTTTGCGAAGGTCTCTCATTCGGATTGGATAAAGCGTATTGAACGCGCGTTTCGAAGAAGGTCGATAGTCATAGTCGCGTCGTTCTAGATAGGAGACGGTCAATGTCTTCACGCCTAAATAATCCATGATTCGCTCAATCGCTTTAACGTAATTCGATTCCACGCGGAGATATTCCTCCAACGTGAAGACGACACCGTCAAACGTTCGATTGATGTCCGAGATTTCGGTCCACTCGTCAATCTCCCCTCTCGTTTCAGGATGATATTTGGTTACGTTATAGATGTTCACATCATCACCTAGCCTGTTTCTTGTTTTGTAAGTAGTCTAAAAAAACGGACACGACGGTTGAGTCGTGTCCGATCATGCTCCGACGATGGCGTCGTGATTTCCTTCCGTCCACCCGTAGGCGATCTCACGGAGAGACAGTTCCCCGAACAGCCGCTCTTTTGAATCAATGACTTGCCCTTGTTTTTGTTCATAAAACGCTCGATGCGGATTCAGCTCGAGCGACCAAATGATCAATCCATGTCCGTGCATCGCATGAACTGCTTTTTCGAGCAGCATCGAACCAAGACCGTTTCGCTGGTGCTCTTCGAGAATATAAATCGCATAAATCTCGTTTGGATGGTCCGGATAGTCCCCCGTCCGCTCGTCCCCATACAATACGAAACCAACGATTTCCTCATCGACTATGGCGACGAATCCTCTGACTTCGCGGTTAGAAAGGGCACTTCGGATTTTTTCCGACCATTCGATCGATCCAGAAGAAAGCTTTAATAAAATTTCAGTCGGAACTATCCCCCGATAAGTCGTTCGCCAACCGTTGACCCTGACGCGTGCGATCCCGTAAGCATCTTTCGGCTCAGCTTTCCGTATTTGCATCCGTACCCCCTCCTACCCTAAGTTTTACAAATATCTTACCACAAATCACCGAATCGAAATCACACATCTTCTCGAAACGACTGACAATCATTTGACAAAAAACGACCGTAGGAATCCCTACGGTCGAGTTTGTTAAGCGACATCACGCGTTGGCTCTGCCGTCGCTGTCGTAAGCGGTTTTTTCAAGAACGAGAGGAGGAGTGCTCCGACGAGTGCCCCTACGAGAATCGCAAGTGCGTAGAGACCCATGCTCATCGCGACGTTTCCAGCTCCTTCAAGTAATGGGAAGACGAAGATCCCACCGTGCGGCGCCGGCAATTGGATGGTGAAGAAAGCAGATAAGCCACCGGCAATCGCTGACCCGAGGATCGCTGACGGCAACACCCGGATCGGGTCGGCCGCAGCGAACGGGATAGCCGCTTCTGTGATGAACGAGGCGCCCATGATGTACGCCGTCTTACCAGCTTCACGTTCTTGTTTCGAGAACTTCTGACGAGCGAACACGGTTGACGCGAGCGCGACGAGAAGCGGTGGCACCATGCCACCTGCCATGACGGCCGCCATGACTTCTTGGTTTCCGGCTGTGAGTGCCGCCGTACCGAACACGTATGCTGTCTTGTTGATCGGACCGCCCATATCGACGGCCATCATGCCACCGACGATGACACCGAGCAAGATGGCGTTAGCACCACTCATGCTGTTCAAGACTTCCATCAACCATGTCATGAACGCTGCAATCGGTTGGTTGACGACGAGTAACATGATCATCCCGGAGATGAACGAACCGAGCAACGGATACAAGAGGACTGGTTTGATCCCTTCAAGCGAGGCCGGAAGTTTTGCGAGTGCTTTGACTAAGAAAAGGACGACGTAACCAGCAAGGAAACCGGCGATGAGTCCACCGAGGAAACCAGCGCCACCTTGGCTAGCGAGCAAACCGGCGACGAGACCTGGTGCGAGACCCGGACGATCGGCAATCGACATCGCGATGAAACCGGCAAGGATTGGGACAAGGAAGCTAAATGCCGCTCCACCAATCGTATTTAATTGGGCAGCAAATTCATTGAACGACGGGTCATCTGGGTTAGCCGAGTTGATGCCCCAGAAGAAACTGATGGCGATCAACAGTCCACCGGCGACGACGAGTGGGAGCATAGCCGATACACCGCTCATCAAGTGCTTATAAATCCCAGTGCGCTGCTCTTGCGAGGCTCCAGACTTGCCTGATGCCTTGTATACAGGTCCGTCTTGTTTGACGGCCCGGTTGATCAACTCTTCCGGTTTACGAATGCCTTGCGCGACCGGAACTTCGATCACATGTTTTCCGGCGAACCGCTCCATTTCAACGGCCTTGTCGGCAGCGACGATGATGGCTGTTGCTTTGGCGATATCCGCTGCCGTCAATTCATTTTTGACGCCGGTCGAGCCGTTCGTCTCGACCTTGATGTCGACACCCATCGCTTCTGCTTTTTGTTTCAAGCTGTCTGCTGCCATATACGTGTGTGCGATGCCGGTCGGGCAAGCTGTGACGGCAAGGATATAAGGTGCATCCTTTTTGACCGTTTTTTCAGCAACAGGTGCCGCTTCCGCCGCTTCTTTTTCTTCGATCGCGCGAATGACATCGTCTTCAGACGTTGCCGCATAGAGACGTTCCTGGAATTTTGGATCCATCAGGAAGACGGATAATTTCGAGAGTGTCTCCAAGTGTTCGTTGTTGGCGTGTTCGCCTGCAGCGATCATAAAGAACAAGCGGCTGTCTTGACCATCGAGCGCTTCATAGTCGATCCCGCTCGAGCGACCAAAAGCGATTGCGGGTGCTTTGACAGCTTTCGTCTTCGCGTGCGGGATGGCAATCCCTTCACCGAGTCCGGTCGTGCTTTGCGCTTCGCGGGCCAAGATGGCGTCGCGATAACCGTTCCGGTCCGATAGCTTACCGGCCCGGTCGAGCACGTCGACGAGTTCTTCGATGACGTCCGCTTTTGAACGACTGCGGAGATTCAGTTGGATTGTGTCCTTTTTGAGTAGGTCCGTGATGTTCATGTTGTTTCCTCCAATCGTGATAGTGGGGTGACGTCGACTTCGCCGACCAAGCGGTCCACGTCTTGTTTCGTACAGAGGCCAAACGTATAAGCAGATGCACTGCCGGTCGTGACCGCATAGCGGAACGCCTTGGTTGCGTCATGGTCTAAAATGTTGGCGACAAAACCGGCGACGAGTGAATCGCCCGATCCGACCGAATTGACAAGTTTCCCGCTCGGAGTATTCGCCGTATAGGCGCCTGAACCGTTGACAAGCATCGCTCCGTCTCCTGCGAACGAGACGATGACGTTTTTGGCGCCACGCTCGACTAACTGTTCAGCGTAAGGTAGCGCCTGGTCAAACGTCTCGATGTTGACGTCAAACAGTTCACCGAGCTCGTGATGGTTCGGTTTGATCATGAGTGGTTCGAGCGAGAGCACTTCTAGCATCGCTTCTTTTGTCGTATCGACGACGAAGTCGGCTCCGTTCGCTCGAACTTTCTCAGCGAGCGTCCGGTAAAGTGTGCTCGGCAGATTGCTAGGGATGCTTCCGGCCAAGACGACGATATCACCTGCTTGGACGTGTTCGAACTGTGCCGTCAACTGTTCAAGTTCCGTGTCCGAGATGACAGGACCACTCGCGTTCAATTCCGTCTCTTCTTTCGCCCGGATCTTGACGTTGATTCGGGTCTCGCCATCGACTTCGATGAAATCGGTCTCGACACCCTTGTCCGTCAACGCTTTCTTAATGAACTCACCTGTCGTCCCGCCGATGAATCCTAGTGCGACCGTATCGGCGTCAAACTCACGTAGGACGAACGAGACGTTGATACCTTTTCCTCCGGCCCGTTGCGTCGTCTCTTGGATGCGGTTAACCTCGCCTAAGACGACTTCTGGCAAAGTGACGTAATAATCGATTGATGGATTAAGTGTTAATGTGTAAATCATTGGGCGTTCACCACCTTTGTTAATGTTTGGACTGAACTGACGTACGGTGCATCGCTAATCGTGATGAGTGTCGCCGCCTCGAGGGGCGCGACTCGGCTGAACGAACGTTTCCCGAATTTTGAATCGTCCGCCAAGATGTAGGCTTCCCGAGCTAGTTCAATCGCTGTCTTTTTGACTAGGGCTTCTTCTGGGTCAGGCGTCGTGTAACCGGCTTCTAGGTCGACACCGTTGATACCGAGAAAAGCGACATCGACCCGATAGTTCATCATGCTCTCGCGGGCGTTGTAGCCGACGAGCGCTTGCGTCGAACGTTTCAACTCGCCGCCGATCACGAACGTCTTAATGTCGAGACCGAACAAGTCGTTGGCAATCGGGAGGCTGTTCGTGACGACGATGACTTTCTTACCTGTCAAGTAAGGGACCATCGCTTGTGTCGTCGTCCCGGCATCGAGATAGACGGACATCCCGTCTTCGATGAACGTCGCGGCCTTCCGTGCGATCGCGACTTTCTCATCGACGTGCCGATCCCGTTTTTCCTCGAACGTCGGTTCGTCTTCAGCGCGAACGACGAGCGTCGCCCCGCCATGAACCCGTTCAAGGTAGCCTTCGACCTCAAGGTCTGTCAAATCACGGCGGATCGTCGACTCTGACGCCCCCATCCATTCGACCAACTCTTTCAGCTTGACGATCTTTTGTTCCGACAACCGTTGCAAAATCATCTGATGTCGTTGTTTCGTTAACATCGTATTCCCTCCGTATCTCTAATATAAAGCGTTTACATTCAAAAAACAATCAAAAACATTCAAATTCATTCACTTTTTATCTTATCGTCACAATTATAACATAAAAAACGGTCAACTAGTGACCGTTTTAGACTGTTATTCATTATTTGATTAACCAATCGTTCAATTTCTGTAACAGCTGTGGATGAAGCGGGGCCTCGATCGCCTCACGATATTCTTTGTGCAACGTTAAAAGTGAATGCGGGCTCGTCCGTTCGACGAGCAGGTGGTTCATATCTTTAATGATATAGCTGTCGACATCGCCTTTCGTCCGCAGTGAATGGACGTGTTCAGGCGGGACTTGTACGTCACGGTCACCAGTGATGGCAAGCAGCGGGACGCGCACGAGCTCGAGCCGTTCTCGGACGTCATACGACGCATGTTCACGAATCCATTTGGCGTTGACGACTTGGCCTCGGTATTTGAACGCAGCGACGTTCGTCCGGAGCGACCGCTCGAGCAGATCGTCTTGCCGTTGTCTGACTTTTTTCGGGACACCGGTCAACCGATAAAACATCCCTTTCAACCCTTTCACGCGCCCGATCTCGGATGCGAGCGCGTCGGCTTGATGTAAGAACATCTGCTTCGACGAATCGTTGAATCCGGCGAGGAGGATCAATCCGGCCGCATTCGTCTCGAGTTGAACGGCCGGGGCGATGACCGCCCCTTCGCTATGGCCAAGCACGTAGACATCGCCCGTTTCAGGCAACCGTTGGATCGTTTTCACGACTTCGATTGCATCGTTGACCAAGTCATGGAGTCCGACTTTATTAAAGTCACCGTCCGACTCCCCAATCCCTTGTTTGTCGTACCGAAATACGTTGACGCCCATGCCATATAGCGCGTCGGCTAGTTTTTTATACGTATTGAACTGGACAGGTCCGACATTACCGTTCCGGTCACTCGGCCCGCTCCCGCTCAAGATGACGACCGTCTTTCGCGGCGTGTCATGCAATGATAACGTCCCGGCTAACTCACCATAGTTCATCTTAATCTTCATATCTCGTTCCATTGTATCGCCTCCTCTTTCATCATACCGGACATCGCGACGCGTATCGAGTAAAAGTAAAGGGCGTCATCATCTGATCCTTCGATGTTTCGGGACTGAGTTCAGAAATGAATTGAATTCCCGCTATACAAATCCGACCAAACTAAAAGGTTAATTATTCCAAATTGTCGAAATGTAGTATTAAGAACCTATGCCCACTTCATTATATGAAGTAGTATGCTTTATCGGCAATTCAATCTCATTTACAGAAAGGATTACGAGAATGCTTGAAAAAATAGTAAGGCACAGTTGGAATGCTCTCTCAGGCACGTTTGTTTTGGTCAATTCGTTTGGGTTAACTGTCGGCCGAGCGGTTTTTGCGGAAACGGATACGCCAGAATACAGATGGTACTTTATGTTGTGGTTTGCACTGTGGACAATCGGTTTCCTCTTACAGTTCAGACAGCGAACGAAATGGATTGGTTTGTTGATTACGTTTATTCCAACGGTTTATCATCTGTTTCTTGTACTGCGAGCGATGGAACTTTTTTAGTTTTCGCTTCTTCTATCCATGCTTCATAAAATACGTGTAGTCATCACGAAAGGACTTCTGCATATGCGGAAGTCCTTTTGGTCTAGAAGTTCAGTTCAATACATAGAAATGGTTTAGTTCAATGCTTGTAGTGCGAATGAAATGCCGTTTAATGCGTTGATCAGCTCATTAATGTGCCATGCGATATAACCAGTGCTAATCGCTATAATCGCGAGCATTGATAACTTGAGCACTTGAATTTTATCGCTCATTCATATCACCCTTACATTTTTAGTTTAAACTTCAATCACTATAAACAAGCATACCATTTTTCCATTATTATGTAATTATTCATTAGGAAAGAATTCACTGTTAAGACACTTACTCATCTCCATCCCGCAAGAATATCTCGAAACATTGAAATTCAAACACTCTAATTTCGATCATCGAGTGGTTCAACTAAAATCCCAACTCAGCTTCTGTATGGGGTTCGTCCCCGCGAACGCTTTTCAACATATGTTCTTCACTTGCGATAAACATGCCGCTCTCAAACTGAATGACATGTTTGACCCGCTCCGCCAACTCACATGTACTTTCACTTGTGATTCATATAAAAACAGCTTAGTTGTTGCTCTTCACTCGAACTTCCCCAAACACACACGCTGTAATGTTTTCTACATAGTAAGGGAACTAGTTTCGAGAAATCGAACTGTATATGATTATTGATTCCTTCCTCTAACAATTTGTCCATTAGTTGTTCAGACGACTCGTCTTCTGATTTGTTTATCAAGACAATGCCATAGTGGTTGGAATAGCCACTTGCGAGCTTTATGGCAGGTAACAAAAAATCGGCATTGAATTCTGAGATTCCGACATAGAAAGCCTCTCCATTCTTCCACACTAACTTTTCAATTCTTGAGGTAAAGCCACTGCAATCCATCTCATTCTCGAGAGCTTTCCATAGCTTGTAATAATGAAAGATTTTTTCAGTTTGTCTATACTCATTCTGTTTCAAGGCAATCAAGTAGAGTTTGTATCGCATATGACTTAGCTCGTTCGTCAAATGATTTTTAAACAATTCCTCACATTTGATTTTGAACTGCTCGATTTCTTCTGGGAAAAGTAACATTTCCCCCACAATACAAAAAGCGCTTATTTGTCTAAGGTCGTCTTCTAAATGAGAATCTAACTCTCTGCCCTTCCAACCAAATGCTGAGTAAACGTCTTTGATTTCTTCAAAGTAAACGTTCATGTTTTCTCCGTTTCTTCTATGTGATTGACACGACTCTCATCTAGGTTACGATGCGTCCACTACCTTGGCGAAAATCATTCTTATCATTACTGTGACAACCTTTTTTTCATCTCTTGATCAGCTTGCTGCCTAATCATTCGCCCCAAGGAGTCATGTGAACAAAAAGACTGCAGACCATGTGTCGTCTATAGTTCAAGATTAGCTTATTGCCTTTTCAACCACTCGACCACCCATTCTACGTGCTCGAGCATCGCTTCGTCAGAGAGCCGATCGATTGTGTCGTCCTTGGTGAAGACGTCCTGGTCTGCCGTGATTGAATCGTTCAACGAGACGACGTCGATACCGGCTTGTCGATATTCGTCTAAAATTGACACCCCTAAACTTCTCACCTCGACATCTTCAAATGATACATCATCCATAAACGGGTACGACGTCATGCCGTGCGTTTTGAGGAATCGATCCGTGTCACCTGTCCCGATTAAGTCGAGCAACATGACGGTTCTCGGCGTCATGCCACGTCCCTCTAACAATCCGAGGTAATGCGTGCTCGCCTCATATCCTTCACCATACCCATTTAAAAACACGTAGCGAATCGTCGCATCCGTCTTCATGCCATCCATCGCTTGAATGACATGAAACAGAATCGAGGCACCACCGAGGCCAATCAACGCGTGGTCACCATACCCGCTGCTATCGAGCCGTGCCATCACGATGACTTCTTCATCGGTCGTCCCCGCCTGAACGAATTCAGTGTAAACCATCTCCGTCTCGAACGGCTCAATCGTCACGGTTTGACCATCGGTGATTGATTCGGCGGCATCGGCTCCAATGCCGGTCCCAGCGAGACGAATCGCGGCCGACACATAAACGAATCCGAACTCGTCTGGTGCATCTTTATGTGGGGTGATCAAGTAGCCAGCCGCTCCCGCCTCTTTCAATTTCGACAAGTAGCGATTCGCCGCCTCATCATTGAGGACCTCACCGTAATGGTCAATCTCGTAAGCATCTTCTCGCATCTCAAATGACGCGTCGGTCATCGGCAAGACGACGATTTTACCTGTCACGTCAGGAATTGGTGCGTCCCACTCGGCGTGGATGATTTCGCCTTGAATCGGTTCTTGAATCATCATCGACGAGTAACCTTCGAACGCCTCATCTTCTATCGTGACATCCGTCCAAAACGTTTGGATCGGTGCGTCGTGCATAACACGCTCCATGTTCAAATCAAGGTCGACACCGAGCGACTCAAACAGCTCCGTGTTCTCCCAACTATCGATTTGTCGGTCGTACGTGGCAAAATATCCGGCCGTCTCGTACGGTGTCTCTTGCGAGAACGGGATCACATATAAAAACGTGACATATAGGGCATAAACCAAACTGAATAAGATGTTCATGTTGCGTGTCTCCAATACATATAAATAAATTCGCCAATAAATTGTAAAGAATGGATAACTTGGCATTAATTATTATATATGCGTTCTCAAAATAATTGAATTTAAATTTCTAAGTTTTTCAATATATTTTAAGATTTCATCGACCTACCGTTCTCTAATTCATCTAATTCATTATGAGGAAAAAATAACGCATTGATACATCGTAATAATTACGCTATGATTTAATTCGTAATCATTACAATTTGAAAGAAGGATGTCATCTCTATGAAATATGTAGTTCCGCTCATATGTACTATCGCTCTATTTTTTTTAACGGCTTGCAACGATTCCAATCAAGACGATCGGCATTTACATTTCGTCTATAACTTCTCAACTCAGTCGCTAGACCCCCACCGCGATTCAAGTTACGTTCCGCTCCGGGCCGGTGTGACAGAGACGCTTTTTAAATTGAACGATGAGACGTTATCGGTCGACCCCTGGCTCGCACAATCGTTCGAACAAGTGAACGAAACGACGTGGCGCGTTTACATACGAGAAGACGTGACGTTCCATAACGGGAAACCGCTCGACACGCAGGCCGTCAAACGTTCACTCGACCGTTCTCTCGAAGAGAATACAGGGATCCGCAGTGCATTGCGTATCGAATCGATTACAGCGGAAGCATCGAGCCTCCTAATCGAGACGACCGTCCCTTATCCAGAACTCGTCAATGAACTCGTCCATCCGAACACATCCATCATTGACGTCACTGCAGATGATGCCATCGATCAAATGCCTGTCGGGACCGGCCCTTATCAAGTGACGTCGTTCCAACCCGGCTCGAACATCCAACTTGAACGGCATGATGCATACTGGGACGGTCAACCGAAACTCGATACGGTCACGTTCACGTTCAACGAAGACCCGGGGTCGCGCACGATGGCGCTCCGGTCTGGCGAAGCAGACATCGTCTATCGTCCAGAAATCGAGATGATCGACACGTTGGAGCAGGACGGGTTCGTCGTCGACAAGGCGGAGACGTTCCGTGTCCATCAGTTGACGATGAACCTTGAACGTGAACATATGCAGTCACTCGCGATGCGCCGCCTGATTGACTCGCTCATCAATCGCGAACAAATCGTGGACGGCATTTTGAATGGCTATGCCACACCTGCTGTCGGTCCATTCTTACCGTCGTTCCCGTTCGCCCCGTCCTACCCTTCTGACGAGGGACAAGATGTCCTGGACCTGGTCAAACAAGACGGTTACGAGCAAGTCAACGGCGTGTTGATGAAAGACGGTGAGCCGGTTCGGCTCAATCTGTTGACGTATAGCTCACGACCTGACTTACCACTCATCGCACAGTTGATTCAATCGGATGCGAAGCAAGTCGGGATAGAAATCGATATTCAAATGATTGACACACCGGAAGAATATATGGCCGCCGAACGAGACTGGGACCTTGCGACGTATAGCAATTTGACCGCACCACGTGGGGACGGCGGCTACTACTTGAACGCCACGTTCCATCCGAACGGCGCGTTGAATTTCAGTGGCGTAGAAGATGCGACATTGACGCAGAAAATCGACCGCTTGAATCAGACGGTCGACCGTGCTGAACGCGACCGAATGACCGAAGAAATTGCGCAATATGTCGATGAACGTGTCATCAACTCATTTTTAGTCCACCCTTCGACGAATGTTGCTTTGAAAGACAACGTGCATGGGTGGGTCACTGAAAAGAGCGAATACTATATGATCACAAAAGATTTGGATGTGTTGTGATATGACGCGATTCGTGGCACGTAAATTGCTTGAGTGGGGACTAGCTTTTCTAGTCTTCACTTTTTTCAGTTTTTTGCTTCTCCGACTCGTCCCGGGAGATCCCGTCCTATACTTATTGAAGGTCGACGAACTGCAAGTCGATGTCGCCGAGATTGACCGCCTCCGCGAGGAGCTTGGCTTCACGGATCCGGTATGGGTCCAATACGTGAATTGGCTCTCTGAAATCGTTCGATTAAACTTAGGCGATTCACTCATCACCGGTCAGCCTGTGACACAATTGTTTAAAAACAACTATGCCGCGACGTTCGAACTCGCGGCCGGAGGTCTCCTCGTGGCGATTGTGCTCGCCGTCCCGCTCGGTACCATCAGCGCTTTCCGACCAATGTCTGTCTTTTCCAAGCTAGCAACCGGATTGTCGATTGTCGGGTCATCGGTCCCTAGTTTTTTAATCGGCTTGTTTTTGATGTATGTATTCGCCGTGTCACTCCAATGGTTCCCTGTAATGGGACGAAACGGCTGGGACAGCCTCGTCTTACCGTCTTTGACCTTAGGCATTGCCGTTGGCGGCGTCTATATCCGGCTCATCCGCTCGACATTACTCGACGTGATGGCGGCTGATTACGTCGTGATAGCAAAAGTTCGGGGAATCCGTTCAAAAAAATTACTGACGCGCTATATCGCCCGGGCCGCCTTGCCCCCTGTCATCTCGATGTTCGGCGTGAGCGTGGCGAGCCTCATGGGAGGAGTCGTCGTGCTCGAAGTGTTATTCGCTTATCCCGGGGTCGGCAAACTGATGGTGGATTCTGTTTCACGCCGCGATTTCCCCGTCTTGCAAGGGTATCTCGTCTTTACGACTTGTTTAGTCGTCAGTATCAATCTCGTGACCAACGTGATGTTACGTTTACTGCAGCCTCACCTCTATCGAAAGGATGTGTCCCGATGAAACAGCGCCGATTCATCATAAGCGGTTTGGCAATCTTCGTCGTGATGTATGCATTGACATCGATGGTCGACCCGTTCGCGACGAACGTGACGAATCGACTTGCCTCACCATCGCTGCATCATCTGCTCGGCACCGATCACCTAGGGCGAGACGTCTTGTCACGACTCCTTCTTGCAGGCGGGATCACGGTCGGTTTAAGTACCGTCATCATTCTCATCACAGCGACGGTCGGCATCATTCTTGGGACGATCAGCGGGTTCGTCTATCGCAAATTGGAGCGAATCGTCACAAAAGTGACAGATGCGACCATCATCTTTCCGGATACGGTGCTCGCCATCGTCCTCGCTGGAGTCTTAGGTCCGAGCATTCAAAGCCTTGTGCTCGCCATCAGTTTGATTAAGTGGACGTCCTATACACGACTCGTACACACGCTCGTCCTGCAAGAGAGCACGAAGGGACACGTCCTCGCTGCGCGCGTGAACGGTCTTTCGAAACCGAAAATCGCACTCCGGCACGTTCTTCCTGCCGTCTGTCCGCACATTCTTGTCGTCATGAGTCTTGACCTTGGAAAAGTCATCCTCTTGATTTCCGCCTTCTCCTTTATTGGACTAGGTGTTCAATTACCGTTACCAGAATGGGGGGGGATGATCAGTGAAGGACGACATTACCTTGCAACGAATCCGGCGCTCGTTCTTTGGCCGGCGTTCTGTATCGTGTTAACGATTATCGGGTCGACGAGACTCTCGACAAAACTGACACGTCATTTTCAAGTTTAAGAGTTAGGAGGCAACGTAATTGTTAGTCATTGATCAACTTTCTATCAAGCATGACGAACGTCCACTTTTACAAGACGTCTCATTCGCCATCGAACGAAATGAGTGGGTCTGTCTCGTCGGCGCGAGCGGAAGCGGCAAATCACTTCTCGTCAAATCGATTTTGCAGATGCTTCCCAACACGCTTCAGACGACAGGTACAATTTATTGGAACGACCAAGAGATTGGGGATGCCAGTAAAACGTGTTCCATTTATGGGTGCGAGATTGGATACATCCCACAACATTACACGACGTCGTTCGCACCATTTTTGACGATGGATGAGCATATTCGGGACTTGTTCGAAAGTCATGACGAGGCGTACGACAAAGACCGTATCCGCTCCGCCATGGCCGAGATTCATTTATCGGAAGAACTCCTCAATCGCTATCCGCTCGAACTGAGCGGTGGTCAACTTCAGCGGTTTTGCTTATTACTTGCGAGCATTCTTCAACCAACACTCATCATCGCGGACGAGATCACGAATGCGCTCGACGTTCTGACCGCTCGGCAAGTGACCGAGTGGTTGAAGTCGATGATCGGTCAAACATCGAGCATGCTGTGGGTCACTCACGATTTAGCCGAAGCGATGACCTATGCCGATCACATCCTCGTCATGAAAGATGGGCGCATCGTTGACGCGGGAAATCGTGAGCACCTGATCGCCTCGGAGAACCCGTATACCAAGTCTTTGCTTCAAGCGGCACCGATTTTAAAACGAGAGGAACGACTCGAACATGTTATTACACGTTGAAAAAGTCTCGAAAAACTATGGCGGCCACTCTGTATTACGTGACGTCACGTTCACGGTTCAGGCTGGTGAATCGGTCGGCTTGATTGGGACGAGCGGTAGCGGAAAGAGCACCTTGTCTCGCTGTATACTCGGACTTGAGCTGATTGACGCGGGACAGATTCAGCTATGTGATTTGTCTTGGCAGACCGCTTCATGTCGGGAGATCACACAGATGAGGCAACGCATTCAAGCTGTGTTTCAAGACAGCGCCGAATCGTTCAACCCGAGATGGACGCTCGCAGATTCCATCTTAGAGCCGCTTCGCCATTTTCGGCTAATCGAACCGTACGATGAACGAGCCAAGTTAGAACACTTGTTTGACATCGTTCAACTTCCGCACACATGCATGGCCTCGTATCCTCGTGAATTGAGCGGAGGGCAAAAACAACGTGCCGCCATCGCCAGGTCTCTCAGCCTGAATCCTCAACTCATTCTTCTCGATGAGGCAACGACAGCACTGGACACCATCACGCAACATCACATCGTCGACATGCTAAAGTCCTATCATCGCGACCAGTCGATGGCATTTTTAATCATCTCCCACGATTTATCGGTCGTATCGAAACTGTGTGACCGTATCCTTGTCTTGTCCGAAGGGACGATTGTAGACTCTTTCAACGGCAATGAATTGTTTGATGACTCGCGCCATCCGTACACGATTGCATTGTGCGACGCCTTCGTCGAGAAAGGTCGTTTCTTGCATGGTGTCGACTAAATCATTTTGGCTCATCGCTTACCCGCTCGTGCTCGCCGGTTTCTCAACGCCGCTGCTTGGTGTCATCGATACAATTGTAATCGCGAACACGGACGAATTGACCGCGATTGGTGCAGTCGCCGTCGGGGCGGTCGTCTTTAACACCCTTTATTGGCTGTTCGGCTTTTTAAAGATTAGTACGAGCGGATTCACAGCGCAAGCACTCGGTCAAAACGATTCAACACGCGTTCAAATGAGTCTATTTCGCCCGCTCGTCATCGCGTTTGATGAATGAACGCAGGAGACGATACTGTCTGTTTTCGCCATCTCACCTTTCTTAAAAATGGTATAGTGAAAAGATATTACAAAGTCGAAAGATAGAAATACGAAAACCCAAAGACGGTTGGTGCAATCTATGAATAATGTTTACAATCCGAATCAACAAATAAAGAAAAAGCGCTACCTGTGCGCTTTCCTCCTCCTCGCCTTGCTCAATACAGTACAACATGCATACGACATTGGTTTTGACGCATCCTCTCCGTACCGACTCGTCGGCGGTCTAGTTTTTTATGCAATCTTGCTTTATTTTGGGCTGAGAAATAAAGCGTGGGCTGAGATCGCGATCAAGTTTGTCGTCTGGTTCAACGTCATCGCTTTATCCGTCATCCTCCTGTTTATGGGACTTTCCTTAATCGCATGACAAAAGGCGATCACTCGCTTGAGTGATCGCCTTGTTTTGATTATACGCCTTCGTACGCTGCGTACATGATTTCTTTCAATTCTTCGACGAGCGGCATTTTCGGGTTCGCCGTCGTACATTGGTCTTCGAACGCGTCGACCGCCATTTTGTCGATCTTCGCATCGAGGTCCGCTTTCTTGATGCCTTGTGCTTTGAACGAGAGTTTGATGTTCAAGCGCTGTCCGAGCTCGATGATCGCTTGGACGAGTGACTCGACGCCTTCTTCAGTCGTCTTCGCCGGGAGTCCGAGGAAGCGTGCGATTTCAGCGTAGCGCTCGTCAGCGATGAATGACTCATATTTCGGGAACGCCGCGAGTTTTGATGGGCGTGTCGCGTTGTAGCGGATGACGTGCGGCATGAGGATCGCGTTCGTCCGACCGTGCGGCACGTGGAACTCGCCACCGATTTTGTGCGCGATCGAGTGGTTGATTCCGAGAAACGCGTTCGCGAACGCCATACCGGCCATCGTTGAGGCGTTGTGCACTTTTTGACGAGCTTCAGCGTCGCTTCCGTTTTCGTAAGCTTTCGGGAGGTAGTCGAAGATCATCTTCATCGAACGGAGGGCCAGTCCGTCTGTATAGTCGTTCGCCATGACCGATACGTACGCTTCGATCGCGTGTGTCAAGACGTCCATTCCTGTGTCAGCCGTGATTGAAGCCGGTACCGTCATAACGAACTCAGGGTCGATGATGGCGACGTCTGGTGTGATCGCGTAGTCGGCAATCGGGTATTTGACGTTCCGTTTTTTATCAGTGATGACCGTGAACGGTGTCACTTCTGAACCTGTACCTGACGTCGTCGGGATCGCGACGAACATCGACTTGTTGCCGAGCGTCGGGAACTTGTACGTCCGTTTGCGAATATCCATGAACTTCTGGCGAAGGTTTGAGAACTTCTCTTCTGGACGTTCGTAGAAGAGCCACATCCCTTTCGCAGCATCCATCGGTGAACCACCACCGAGGGCAATGATCATGTCTGGTTGGAATTGGCGCATCGCTTCAGCACCGGCCATGACCGTCTCGACCGATGGATCTGGTTCGACTTGGTCGAAGATGCGGTAGTCAACACCAGCCGGCAAGTTTTTGATGACTTTATCGGCAAATCCGAGTTTGACCATCATTTCGTCTGTGACGATCATTGCCCGCTTTTTAGATGTGAGCGACTGCAAGTATTGAACCGAGTTTTTCTCGAAGTAAATTTTTTCAGGGACTTTAAACCATTGCATATTCACGCGACGTCTCGCCACCTTTTTCACGTTGAGTAGATGTTTCGCCGTCACGTTCTCAGAGACGGAGTTTTTACCGTACGACCCACAACCGAGTGTGAGTGATGGTGTCAATTCGTTGTAAAGGTCACCGATACCGCCGTGTGCCGTTGGCGAGTTGACGATGATGCGGCAAGCTTTCATGCGAAGTCCGAACGCGAGGATTGCTTCATCGTCTGTCGAGTGGATTGCGGCTGTATGGCCGAGACCACCGATTTCAAGCATTTTCTCAGCGATGGCGAAGCCTTCTTCTCGTGATTGAACTTTATAAGCGCCGAGCACCGGGCTGAGCTTCTCGTGTGAGAGCAGTTCTGTCGCACCGACCGTCTCGAGTTCAGCGATCAAGATTTTCGTGTCGGCCGGGACGCTGAGTCCAGCTTTCTCGGCGATCCATGCTGCCGGTTTCCCGACGATCTCAGGGTTGACCGCACATGTGTCTGTCTTGATGACGAGTGTTTCGAGTTTGGCTTTTTCTTCAGGTGAGCAGAAGTAGCAGCCGAGCGCTGTCATTTCACGCTTCACGTCTTCATATACTTCTTGGTCGACGATGATCGCTTGTTCTGATGCACAGATCATGCCGTTATCGAACGTTTTCGATAAGATGACGTCCGAGATGGCGCGTTTTACTTTCGCTGTCTTGTCGATATAAGCCGGGACGTTACCAGGTCCGACGCCGAGCGCTGGTTTACCTGTCGAGTAAGCCGACTTCACCATTGCCGCGCCGCCTGTTGCGAGTACCATGGCCACGCCTGGGTGGTTCATGAGTGCTTTCGTCGCGTCGAGTGACGGTTTTTCGACCCATTGGATCAAATGTTCCGGTGCACCTGCTGCGATTGCTGCGTCACGAAGGACACGGGCCGCTGCACTTGAACATTGTTGTGCTGACGGGTGGAAGCCGAAAATGATCGGGTTACGTGTTTTGATGGCGATGATCGCTTTGAACATCGTCGTTGATGTCGGGTTCGTGACCGGTGTGACCCCGGCGACGACACCGACCGGCTCGGCGATGTATGTGATGCCGTTTTGCTCATCGTCTTCGATGACGCCGACCGTTTTCTCACCGCGAAGTGAGTTGAAAATATATTCTGTCGCAAAGATGTTTTTGATCATCTTGTCTTCAAACACACCGCGACCTGTTTCTTCATATGCATGTTTAGCGAGTGCGACGTGTTGCTCGAGTCCGGCTAACGCCATCGCTTGGACGATCGTGTCGATTTTCTCTTGGTCAAACGTCATCAACGTGTCGAGTGCCGTGTGCGCTTGCTTGACGAGCGTGTCGACCATCTGTTCTGCTGATGTTTCCACTACTGCTTTCTCTTTAACTGCCATGTTGGTTTCCTCCTCATGAATGAGAGCTGATCTTCTGACTTGATGGAGAGCACGGGATAATCGGTTTGCCTGATAATAGTTTGTGCTTTCCTTCACATTCATAGAATACACCGTTTTATTCAATTTGTGCGTGACAACAATGTGAACTCATTCACAATATTTTTTTGCTGTTTGAGGATAGGTCTTGATTTTTACAGATCAGCTCAGTAAAATCGTATGCGTTTTCATGAAAACAAGGACAAATCCATATGTAAACGCTTACATTGTTTGTGTCATTAGTTTGGCGGAATCGGTGTGTAAATGCTCACAGTCCGATGATTGCTCGTCCACCCCGCCTGTGGTCGTGTATAATGAAGAAAGAACCTGACTAGGAAGTGACTATGACTATGCCAAGACAAGATGCAGCCGATCAGTTTGTGAAACTGATCCCATTAATCAGAAGAAAACTGCTCCGCCGCTCCGACCTCCCGCAAATCCCGAACTTGAACTTCTCTCATTTTCATCTATTGATGTTGATTGAGGATGAAGGCGCGGTCACGAACGGACAAATTAGTGAGACGTTATCGATTGCCCCGCCGAACGTGACGCCGCTCATCACGAAGCTCGTCGACGAAGGGTATATTACACGTGTCCCTGACGAGCGCGACCGCCGTGTCATCTGGAACCAATTGACCGACCAAGGAGAGCGCGTGCTCCTCGAGCGGCGCGACTCGTTTCGGCGCCTGTTCGAGGATCGGTTAGCGTTCCTCGATGAGGATGAGACCGACCGCTTGATCGACAGTTTAAAGACGCTGACCGAGATCGTTGAGAAGATGGACAAGAGCGAGGGATGATTTTCTCTCGTCAACGCTCGCTTCTTCTTATATAATCGACAGTGAATCTATCGAACAATGGAAAGTGAGATGACACGTAATGGGTCGTAAATGGAACAACATTAAAGAGAAAAAGGCGTCTAAAGACGCCAATACGAGTCGTATCTACGCGAAGTTCGGCCGCGAGATCTACATCGTCGCCCGCCAAGGTGAACCTGATCCGGAATTGAACCAATCGCTCAAGTTCGTCGTCGAGCGCGCGAAGACGTATAACGTCCCGAAAGCGATCATCGACCGGGCCATCGACAAAGCGAAAGGCGGCGACGAAGAGAACTTCGACGAACTCCGCTATGAGGGCTTTGGGCCGAGCGGGTCGATGCTCATCGTCGACACGCTCACGAACAACGTCAACCGGACCGCCTCTGAAGTTCGGGCCGCGTTCGGCAAGAACGGTGGTAACATGGGCGTCAGCGGGTCGGTCGCGTATATGTTCGATGCGACGGCCGTCATCGGTGTCGGCGGGATGACAGCAGACGACGTGCTCGAACTCATGATGGAGCACGACCTCGATGTCCGTGACGTCATCGAAGAAGACGAGACGGTCATCGTCTATGCCGAGCCGGAAGAATTCCATGCCGTCCAGACCGCGTTCAAAGCGGCGGGTGTGGAGACGTTCGAAGTCGCCGAGCTGACGATGCTACCGCAAAACGAAGTCGAACTCGACGAAGCGTCGAAAGAGCAATTCGAGAAACTACTCGACGTACTCGAAGACTTAGAAGACGTTCGTCAGGTGTACCATAACGTCGAACTATGATGAAGAAGCGATAACTTTTCGAAGTTGTCGCTTTTTTTGTTTTCATGATTTGACAAGTCATAAAACGTATGTTAAATTTCAAAAGTCTTTATCGTATTAAAGTGATAACAAGAGAAAGAACTTATGATTCGAAAGGTGTTGGAACTCATGAATGCTGTATTATTAGCTGTCATTGTCTTATTTGCTCTCGCGATCAGTCGTGTCCATATCGTCTTATCGCTCATCCTCGCCGCCATCGTCGGTGGACTTGTCGGAGGACTCGGTTTCAACGACACGTTGACCGCTTTCAGCGACGGGCTTGGTGGCGGTGCCACGATCGCCCTCAGCTACGCCCTGCTTGGTGCGTTCGCTGTCGGCTTGTCAAAGACCGGCCTGCCTGACGTCCTGGCTGAACGGTTGATCAGCATGTCTGGCAGTGATGTGACCGGCAAGAGTGTCGGTCGCGTCAAAGCGTTACTGCTGTCGCTGCTGCTCTTACTCGCTATCAGCTCACAGAACGTCTTACCGATCCACATCGCCTTCATCCCGATCGTCGTACCGCCGTTACTCGTCTTGTTCAATGAGTTGAAACTCGATCGCCGGCTCGTCGCGACGATCCTCACGTTCGGGCTTGTCACACCGTACATGTTGCTACCGGTCGGCTTCGGCGGCATCTACTTGAACGAGATTTTGCTCCCGAACGTCGAGACGAACGGGATGGCTGTCGGTGACGTCAATATCGTCAGCATCATGGCCATCCCGGCACTCGGTATGCTCGTCGGACTCATCACCGCTTTCTTCCACTACCGGAAACCGCGGTCGTATGAAACGATCCAACTCGGTCCGAGCGACTATGAGGTCCGCACGTTGAGCAACATGAAGATTTGGTTGACGGCGATCGTCGTCTTGGTCGTCTTGGTCGTTCAATTACAGACCGAATCGATGATCGCTTCGGCCGTGACCGGTTTGATCCTGTTGACGCTCTTCCGTCTCATCCCTTGGTCAGAAGCGGACGATATCTTTACGAGCGGCATGCGCATGATGGCCTTCATCGGTTTCGTCATGATCGCCGCGAGCGGATTCGCCGCCGTCATCCGTGAAACGGGTGCGATTGAACCGCTCGTGAGCGGAGCAAGCAACTTGATGGGTGACTCGCAGTTCCTCGCCGCCCTCGTCATGCTCCTCGTCGGTCTCGTCATCACACTCGGTATCGGCTCGAGCTTTTCGACCATACCGATCATCGCCGCTATCTTCGTGCCGTTATGTATCCAGTACGGCTTCTCGGTCGAGGCGACGATCGCCATCATCGGAACGGCCGGAGCACTCGGTGACGCCGGTAGCCCGGCGAGTGATTCGACGCTCGGACCGACGAGCGGTTTGAACGCGGACGGGCAACACGACCACTTGCGTGAGACGGTCTGGCCGACGTTCCTCCACTACAACATCCCGCTCATCGTCTTCGGCTTGATTGCCGCGATGGTATTATAATCACTTCCGGTTACGCCGCGCGTAAATCGTGCCGAGCAAGACGAGCACGAGTAAAAACCAAAAACCCGTATACATGAGGACTTCTGTTAGCATCTCTGACTCCTCCTATTGATCAATCTAAAAAGGAGCGACATCGCGTCGCTCCTTTTTATGATGAAGTTTTTAGACGAGATTGACAAGCCTCCAAGTAAGCGTCGACCGTTTCAGCGACTTCTCGCCCTTCGCGGATCGCCCAGACGATCAAGCTTTGTCCGCGTCTCGCGTCCCCGGCGACGAAGACGCCGTCTACGTTCGAAACGTAGTCTTGCTTCGCTTCGACGCCAAGTTTGCGCAATTCGGATTCAGGACGTTCAAAACCGATGGCGACGAGGACGAGGTCGGCCGGATACGTCTTAACTGAATCTTCGACGACGAAGAACGTCGCGTGACCGTCTGGTTTGACGATCTTTTCCATCCGTTCCGTCTCGATGCCGGCGACGCGACCGTCTTGGCTAATAACTCGGTTCGAGCGGATCAAATACGTTCTCGGGTCATGCTCATAACGTTCGATCGCCTCGGCGTAAGCATAATCGACCGAAAGCGTGTCTGGTTGAAGTGGCCACGGACGTTCTGGCGCCCGGAACATGCCTTTTTCCGGGTGTTTGCCGAACTGTGTGACCGATTTCGCACCTTGCCGGATCGCCGTCGCGACACAATCGGCCCCGGTGTCACCGCCACCGATGACGATGACGTCTTTCCCGGCCGCGTCATACTGTGCGTCGATCATTTTTCCGCCGAGCACCCGTGTCGACTCGGTCAAATAGTCCATCGCTGGTTCGACGCCGGTCGCGTCGTCCCCTTCGATTCCGAGCGTCCGCTGTTTCTGCGCCCCCGTCGCCAGGATGACGGCATCAAACTTGTGGCGGAGTGACTCGACCGTCACATCAACACCGACGTTGACACCTGTCTTAAAGCGGATTCCTTCCGCCGCCAGCAAGTGAATCCGGCGCCGGACGACGTCTTTATCAAGCTTCATGTTTGGGATCCCGTAAAACAACAACCCGCCCGCCTCGTCAGCTTTTTCATACACAGTGACGTGATGACCGATTTGATTCAACTGGTCCGCCGCAGCGAGACCCGCCGGACCACTGCCGATGATGGCGACCGAGCGTCCGGTCCGCATCTGGACGAGTCGCGGCTGGACCCACCCTTCTTCAAAGGCGCGGTCGATGATCGTCCGTTCGATCGATTTGATGGCGACCGGGTCTTCGCTGATGCCGAGCGTACACGACCCTTCACATGGGGCCGGACAGACGCGGCCCGTGAACTCTGGGAAGTTGTTCGTCTCAATCAACCGCTCGTAGGCACGATACCAGTCTTGGTCCGAGACGAGCTTGTTCCATTCCGGAATCAAGTTGTGGATCGGGCACCCGATCGTCTCTTGCCCGATCATGTCACCGACGTGACAAAACGGGGTCCCGCAATCCATGCAGCGCTCGGCCTGCTTGACGATCGGTTCATCGTCCATCCGGGATGCATACTCATCATAGTCACGTATCCGCTCGAGCACTGTACGCTCAGGGAGCGTCTCACGTGGGATATCGATAAATTTATGTCTCATACTACGCCTCCTTCAGTCACGACCCGGAACAGTTCGAGGGCACGGTCTGCCTCGTTCAGTTCCGGACGAGTGGCTTCAATTTGACGCATGACGTCAAGTACGTTCGCATAATCGCGAGGTACGATTTTGACGAAGCGCTTCCGCTCGTCATCGAACGACTCGAGGATACGACTCGCTTTCACACTATCCGTGTGGAATTGATGCATCTCGAGCAGCGTGTAAATCTGTTCTGTGTCCTCATCGGTCAACTCGCGTTCGACCGCTACGAGTTCCGTGTTGACGAGTTGGTCATAGTCTTGGTCACCGTATAGGAAGGCGACACCTCCGGACATCCCGGCCGCGAAGTTGCGGCCGACCGTTCCTAGGACGACGACCGTCCCACCGGTCATATATTCACACCCGTGATCCCCGACGCCTTCAGTGACGGTGACGGCACCTGAGTTTCGGACCGCGAACCGTTCCCCCGTGTGTCCGTTGAAAAATGCCATCCCCGATGTCGCCCCGTACAGGCAGACGTTGCCGGCGATGATTTGTTCGCTCTCGTCGAACGGGGCATGTTTCTCAGCGATGACCGCGAGTTTCCCGCCGCTCAACCCTTTTCCGACATAATCGTTCGCATCCCCGATCACAGAGATTGTGATGCCATGAGGAAGAAATGCGCCTAAACTTTGTCCGGCCGATCCGCTCAGTCGGAGTGAGATCGTATCTTCAGCCAAACCGATGTTGCCGTGAACTTTCGTCACTTCGTAGCCGAGCATCGTCCCGACGGCCCGGTCCGTATTACGGACCCGCCCGACGAAGAACGTCGGTTGAAGCGATTTGATCGAACGCGATACGGCTGGGATCAATTTTCGATGGTCGTACGACTGAAAAGCCGGATGAGGTAACTCTTCCTTCCCCGGTAACGCTGTCGGGACCGATAACATCGGTGTCAAATCGAGCATTTTCGCTTTTGCGTGCTCCTGTTTCCAGGCGCTCTCTTCTAGCAAGTCCGTTCGGCCGATGACCTCACCGATCGTCTTCGCGCCGAGCGAGGCGAGTATTTCGCGCACTTCTTCGGCGAGGAACGTCATAAGATTGACGACGTGTTCCGGTTTACCCATGAACTTTTGGCGAAGCGCCGGGTCTTGTGTCGCGACGCCGACCGGACACGTGTCCAGATGACAGGCCCGCATCATGATACAGCCGAGCACGACGAGCGGTGCCGTCGCGAACGCGTATTCCTCCGCCCCGAAGATGGCGGCGAGGACGATATCGCGTCCGGTCATGAGCTTGCCGTCCGTCTCGAGCGTGACGCGGCCGCGAAGTCCGTTCAATGCGAGCGTCTGGTGTGTCTCAAGCAATCCGAGCTCCCACGGGAGACCCGTATGCTTGATCGACGTTCGAGGCGAAGCCCCTGTCCCGCCATCGTAGCCGCTGATGACGATCGTGTCGGCGTTCGCTTTGGCGACGCCGGCCGCAATCGTTCCGACACCGGATTTCGAGACGAGCTTGACGCTCACTTTTGCTTTCAGATTGACGTGCTTCAAGTCAAAGATCAACTGGGCCAAGTCTTCGATCGAGTAGATGTCATGGTGCGGTGGCGGCGAGATGAGCCCGACACCTGGGACTGAGCCGCGCACTTCGGCGACCCACGGGTAGACTTTATTGCCCGGCAACTGCCCACCTTCCCCTGGTTTCGCACCTTGCGCCATCTTGATTTGGATCTCATCGGCATGATACAAATATTCGGCCGTGACACCAAATCGCCCACTTGCCACTTGTTTGATCCGGCTGATGCGTTCGTTCCCGTCCGCGTCAGGAGTGAAGCGGTTACGGTTTTCGCCGCCTTCACCTGAGTTGCTCTTCCCGCCGATCCGGTTCATGGCGATGGCGAGCGTCTCATGTGCCTCTTTCGACAGGGAGCCGAACGACATCGCGCCCGTCTTGAAACGGCTGACGATCGAGGCGACCGATTCGACCTCGTCGATCGGGATAGGCTCTTGCGATTTAAAGTCGAACAACTGTCTTAAAAATTGACCGGATGCTTCGTGCTGTTTGACGTAAGCGTCATAGTAACGGCGTTCGTTCTCGCGGCATGCCCGTTGCAACAAGTGAATCGACTTAGGGTTAAAGGCGTGCTCTTCCCCATCGGCTCGCCACTGGAAATCTGCTCCTGCTTCAAGCGGACGGTCACGGCTAAATGCCGATTCGTGCTGACGCCGTGATTCTGCTTCGAGCTCCTTGAACCCGATCCCGGACAGTTGTGACGTCGTCCCGCGGAAATGACGGTCGATCAATGCGCGATCGATGCCGACCGCCTCAAAAATTTGTGCTCCCCGATAACTTTGCACGGTCGAGATCCCCATCTTCGACATAATTTTGACGATTCCATCGACTGCAGCCGTTTGATAGCGGCGGATCGCTGCTTCGACCGAGAACGAAATCAATCCGGCTTCTACCGCTTCGGCGATCGTCGCGTACACTAAATACGGATAGACCGCATCGGCCCCGTATCCGATCAAAGCGGCGGCTTGGTGCACTTCTCTCACTTCTCCGCTTTCAGCGATGAGACTGCATGACGCCCGTAAGTTCGACCGAATCAAATGTTGATGGACCGCGCTCATGACGAGCAGGGCCGGCATCGCGAGCGATGACTCGGACATGTCACGGTCAGACAAGACGATGACTTCAGCCCCATCTCGGACGGCCGCATCGACACGTTCAAACAATGACTCGAGCGAACGTTCGAGGTCTGTTTCATACGTTGTCGTGATGCGGGCGACGTTCATTTTCAACTTCACCGCCTCGACTGTCGTCGCGTCAATGATCGGATGTTCGAGCCAGACGCGGCGGGCGTGTCCCCGACCGGTGTGAACCGGATTCGCTTGAGGACCGAGCCAAGTGAACGTCGCCGTGACGATTTTCTCGCGCAACGCGTCGATCGGCGGGTTTGTCACTTGGGCGAAGTGTTGCTTAAAGTAATGGAACAGCGACCGCGGTCGCTCTGACAAGACGGCGACTGGTTGGTCATGGCCCATCGAGCCGATCGGATCTTTTTTCTCGAGGATGAGCGGCACGAGATACTGCTCGATATCCTCTTTCGTGTATCCGAACGCCCGTTGCTTACGGTGCACCTGTTCGACGACCGGTTCATTCACAGGCTGGTCCGCAATCGTCTTCATCTGCTTCAACCATTTCCCGTACGGTTCGGCCCGGGCGATCGTCTGTTTGATCTCTGCGTCTGGGATGAGACGTTTCGATTCCAAGTCGATGAGGAGGAGCTGCCCGGGACGGAGACGCTGCTTCGTCTTGACGTTCTCCGCATGGACCGGGATGACCCCGCTCTCAGACGACAGGATGAGTTCCCCGTCCATCGTCTCGATATAACGCATCGGCCGCAAGCCGTTCCGATCCAAGATTGCCCCGATTTGACGACCGTCCGTGAAGACGACGCCTGTCGGCCCGTCCCACGGCTCCATGATCGACGAATGGTACTGATAAAAGTCTTTTTTGAACGGATCCATCGATACTTCGGCGAACGGCTCAGGGATGAGCATCATCGCTGTGTGTGCGATCGAACGACCGGTCCGAGTGAAGAACTCGAACGCGTTGTCGAGCATCGAGGAGTCACTGCCCGTTTCTTGGAGCACGGGGAACAGTTCGTTCACATCATCGAACAGGTCGGTCGAGGTCACACCTTCGCGGGCACGCATCGCATCGATGTTCCCGCGTAACGTGTTGATTTCACCGTTATGCACGATCATCCGGTTCGGATGGGCCCGCTCCCATGACGGGAACGTGTTCGTCGAGAACCGGGAATGGACGATCCCGAACGTGCTCTTATAAGCCGGCGATTGCAAATCGAGATAAAACCGCTCAATCTGGATCGGCGTCAACATCCCTTTATAAACGATCGTCTTCGTCGACAGGCTCGGAAGATAAAGGTTTAATTCGTCTGTTTTCTCGATCATCCGGCGAAGCTGATAGAGCGAGCGTTCGTTTGAATCGTAGTCCGCGAACGGACACGACACGAACCATTGATAAATCGTCGGTTGTGTCACCCGAGCGTGTTCACCGATCGCCAAACTGTCGACCGGCACTTCCCGCCAGGCGATCGTCGCGAAATCGAGTTCATCGGCGAGTCGCTCCATTTGTTGTTGCTTGTCGCGCAACTTTGTCTCGTTCGGTTGGAAAAACACCATCCCGACCGCATAGCCCCCCGGCGCTGGCAAGTTCATCGTCTGAGTGAACAACTCGTGTGGCAACTCGGTCATGATGCCGGCCCCGTCACCAGCGTCGATGACGCCTTGCCCACCTCTATGTTCGAGCTTACAGAGCATCGATAGCGACTTGCTGACGATATCGTGCTTTGTTTCTCCCATTAAATTGACATATAACCCAATACCGCATGCATCTTTTTCGAATCGTGGATCGTACAAACTTGTTCGCTCCATCGAATCAGCCCCTCTCTATCCATCTTGTTCGTAAATTTTATTTTGTTCTAAATATTCTGAAAAATCAAGTATGTTGAATGAATTTTTGCATAACGGTAACGGAATGAATATTTTTTGAAAGCGGATACATATTTGATATCAAGGGATTTTTAAAAACAACTTATAATCCATAATGAATATTTATCCATCAAATATATTTATGTATAGGTTCATCAGAACTTGTTATTCCCAAAGAAAAAGATAGCCCGTTTAGGCTATCTTTTTGCTTGTCATACTGTTTTTCTGGAGTGATGCAAAAACGAACGCGGCCGTTTCCAAATGATCAAGCCAACGTAACCGAGCGCGAGCACGATGAGCGCGCTCACGAGGACGACGTAAAGCGTCCCGTTGTCGATTCGGGCGAAGATGCCCACATACGCCCAGGCGAAGACGAGCGGGTAGATGAAGTCGCGGTGCCACCACATGAACACCAAAGCGAGGACGACCCCGACCATGAGCATGAGTGACGTCCATGCCAACTCATCTAAGCCGAGCAACGTCGTAATCCGTTCCGTCTTCATGACGATGAAGACGTTAACGATCATCGCGACCGACACCCAACCGAGGTAAACCGAGAATGGGAAACGGTCAAGCCAGCTCGTCGACGTGCGGAAGGCGATGTAATACAACCAAGCGAGCGTCGCTAAAAAAGCCGCCATGACGACGAGCGAGGCGATGAACCACTCGTTTGTGAACGCGAGCAGCCAAAGACCGTTCAAAATACACGACACGAGGAAGCCTGCCTTCATCCGGTTAGCCTGTCGGTTCGCGACCGACCCTTTCTTCAATTGGAGTACGAGCCATACTGCGAGCGCGACGTAAATGAGTCCCCAAATCGAGAAAGCATATCCAGCCGGTTTGAAATAAATATCGATCCGGTCTGACACGGCTGCGTTATCACCGCTCGCGAAGTAGTTGATGACGACCGTCGCTAAAAACGCCAGCCAGTTGACCAAAGGCCATTTTGACAAGTCCATAAATAGGATCTTCCGAAGAAGACCTGACACCTCCTTTATTAACATAGTATTCTATACCCGTGTGTCTCTGCTCATACACAAGCGAAATGAAAAAGAGACTCAAATAATGAGTCTCAATCGGTTTAAAATTCAATCGTGTCAGGGTCTGGACCGATGCGTTCATGTGTCGCGACCGCATCGATTTTCGCCATATCCTCAGCATCGAGTGTGAAGTCGAAGACGTTGAAGTTTTCTTCGATCCGGTGTCGGGTCACCGATTTCGGCAAGGCGACGTTCCCTGTCTCTAAGTGCCAACGGAGGACTACTTGGGCCGGTGTCTTCCCATGCTTGTCAGCGATTTCGGCAAACGCCGGGACATCGAGGAATTTTCCTTGCATGAGCGGGCTCCACGCCTCGATTTGAATGCCTTCGTCTTGGCAGTACTCGACGAGGTCCGGTTGAGGGAGTTGCGGATGAAGTTCGACTTGGTTGATGAGTGGCGTCATCAGACCCGCTTCTTTCAACGCTTCAAGATGATGCTCTTTGAAGTTCGAGACGCCGATTGCTTTGATTTTTCCGGCCTCATACAAGTCGACAAGATCTTTCCAAGCGGCGACGAAACCGTCGACCGGCCAGTGAAGCAGGCACAAGTCCAAATAGTCGGTCTCGAGGCGAGCGAGCGACTCGTCGAACGCATCCTTCGTCCGTCCTTGACGGATATCCTCGTTCCAAATCTTCGACGTCAAAAAGATGTCGGCGCGGTTGACGCCTGAAGTCATAATCCCTTTGGCGACGCCTTCTTCGTTTTTATAGACGGCCGCCGTATCGATGTGACGGTACCCGACTTTCAACGCCTCGGCGACAGCTTGCGGCGCCTCGGTCTCATTGTCTACTTGCCAGACGCCAAATCCGATCATCGGGATTTGAACGCCGTTTCGTAACGTTGCGAGTTGCATAAATCATTCCCCTTTCTAATCTGTCGAGCTGATTGTAACATACCCGACATCTTATTCCGAAAAACTAAATCGTCAAGTCTTTCCGTGTGAACCAGCCATAGCAGGAGACGATGATCAACACGTTCAGCGCTGTCAGCCAAAACAACGACAACCAAACCGAATCGCCTTGAATCAATGCGTTTGCGTCAAATAGAGAGAAGATCGACAGGTTTCGCAACCAGTCGAGTTGATCGCTGAAGCCTGAGAAGATGTTGGCAATCAAGAAGATTGAAAAGATGCCGCCTGTGACCATGTACGACCGGGTGCTGTCATCGAACAGGCTCGCGAGCACGTAAGCGAGCGACCCGAGGACGAGCAAGATGAGACCGGCGTTGAGTTGCAACGTCCACAACAGACCGCTATCGATGTTTAAGTCGAACAACACGTTCGCGAGCATGAGGCTGAGCCCGTTCAACCCGACGAACAAGACGGTCGCGATGACCAGCAAGGCGATACTCGCCGTCACGTAGCCGCTTCTTGAGATTGGGGCCGCCATGTAGAGCATGACCTCGCCCGAGTCGACCGGTTTGGCCATGAGCCTTGACGCAAACGTCAACGCGAACAAGATGGCGAGCACGTAGAAGATGAGCCCATAATAGTTCCCGGCGAGCAGGTTGATGACGTTGTCCATCGCGAGATTCGGGTCGATCTTGAACACGTCGAGCAGCTCTGGCGGTAGTGAATCGAGCTTCCCTTCGATCAGGCCGGTCTCTTGAATCGATGGGAAGATGGCCGCCAAGAAGAACAAGTACACACTCGTCCCGAGCGCGTAACCTAATATCCAACCCCGATTTTGCTTGAACAGTGACGATACGAGTACCATTTAAGTCGCCTCCCCGTAATATTGCATGAACATGTGCTCGAGTTCGTCGGTGCCGCTCGTCAAAGACGCGATGTCGTGACGGGCGAGCAGCTCGATCAAGCCGTTCAACTCTTCTGACGTCGATAACGACACCGTGACGAATGTCTGTTCACGTGTCCCGATCTGTTCGCTCAAGTTGATCGCCGCCGCCTCGTCTTTCATGCCGATGCGATACGTCTTTTTGCTTCGCCGTTTCAGCTCCGCCATCTCTTCTTCGATGATCATCCGGCCGTCGCGGATGAGGGCGGCCCGGTCACACGTCTTCTCCATCTCCGGGAAGTGGTGCGAGCTCATCAAAATCGCTTTCCCGGCTGCTTTTTCAGCGAGCACCCAGTCGACGAGACGCTCTTGCATGAGCGGGTCGAGCCCGCTCGTCGGCTCGTCGAGGACATACACAGGAACGTCTTTCATGAAACACGTGACGATGGCGAGTTTTTGCTTCATCCCTTTCGACATCTTCCGGACTTTCAAACCCGTATCGAAAGCGAACACGTCGAGCAATTGACGCTCCCGCTCCGCACTCGTCACGTGAAGGCGTCTCGTGAGACGGATGACTTCTTCCCTGGTCATGTCTTGTGGGTAGTTGATCTCACCTGGCAAATAGCCGACGAGCGCCTTCACCGTCTCGGTCTCCTTCCAACAGTCATGCCCCATCACGGTCGCTTTCCCTGAGTCGGCGTGGAGCAGTCCCATCAAATGACGAATCGTCGTCGACTTCCCGGCCCCGTTCGGACCGATGAAGCCAAAAACGGTGCCGGGCTCGACACGGAACGAGACATCGAAAATACCGTGCGTCTGGTCAAACCGTTTCGTCAACTTCTCAATTTGGATCATTTCGCCCTCTCCTTTTTGAAATATAAACATGATATGATTACAAAACTAGTATATCACGTTATTTTTTGAAATGGAAATGGTATATTGATTACAAAACAATGGAGAAGAGGGATGAAGGTGGACGGTTTTACGAAACGGACAGAGACGAAACAACGGGCCATACTTGATGCCGCCAAGTCGCTGATGGGCGAGAAGCAGTCACGCTTCACGATCAGTGAACTTGCCCGCTCTGCCTCAGTCTCACCTGTCTCAATTTACAATTACTTCGGCTCGAAGGAACAAGTCGTCCTTCAAGTGCTCACGCGTCTGACCGAAGATGAGATGGGCTGGATCGAGGAGCGCATCGGGGAACACATCCCGTTCGAGGAGTTACTGATTGAGATATTAAGACGGAAAATTGAATCGGCGGCATTGTTCGATGCCGCGGTGTTATCAATCGTCACGGCCGACCCGTCATGGCAACAACTCGCGGCCCGTGGCTATGCCGCGTTTCGAAGCTTGATCGAGTACGGCAAGACGACCGGGGCGATCGACCCAGACGTATCAACCGATGCTTACCTTCGTTACGTTCGCTTGATGCAACAGGCAGTTTTATCAGATCCAGATTTCACTTCGCACGAAATGACCGAGACAATGCAGGAGTATTTTCATTTTTTCTTGCACGGGATCATGCGACGAAGCCGTTAAAAAAGGCGACAATCCGCGGATTGTCGCCTGTTTCGTTCACTGCAGTTGTCGGTAGACATGGTCTTCTATCGGATAAAGCGACAGATCAAGTTCGCAGTCTCCCGTCAGCACCAAGTCTGCAAGTACTTTGCCGATAAACGGGCCGACCGTCAAGCCCGATGAACCGAGACCGTTGGCGACGAGTAATTTCTCCGCCCCCGGCACACGACCGAGAATCGGGATCGAGTTCGGTGTGACCGGACGGAAACCGACACGCGTCTCGATCAGTTCGGCTTCGGCTAGCCCTGGTGCCGACTCTAATCCTTTCGCCAGCACTTCATGGACACCGATTGCCGTCGGACGTGCGTCGAACGCCTTGTCCCGTTCATGCGTCGAGCCGATGACAATCCGCCCTTCTTCAAACCCCAGCAAATACCGGCGTCGCGGCGGCATGACGACCGGCCAATCTGACGCATCGACGTTTGGTAACTGGACGTGGACGATTTGCGCTTTCTCCCCCGAGACGCGTGCCGTATAACCGATCGGCTCCATCAACTCAGGCAACCATGCCCCACAGGCGAGCACGATCTCATCGGCCTCATAGCGGACACCGTCACATTCGACGTGATAGCCGTCTTCTTCGACGAGAACGGCAGAGCCGTCGATAAGTTTCACGCCACGTTTGACGGCGACTCGTTCTAGTGCCGCGCGCAACTTCTCGCCGTCGACGCGGGCCCCGCCCTCGACGAGCAGCGCATCGTATTCATCTGACAGCGGTGGGAAAAGAACTTTCGCCTCTTCAGCCGACAGTCTTGTCAACTCACCGATCTCTGGTGCCTCTTCCCGGCGCAGCGTCGTCCGCTCGAGCATCTCGTTCAACTTCTTGTCTTCATGCAACGCGAGCGTCCCGACGCGTTTATAGCCGGTATCACGCTCACCCTCATTCATTAACTCGGCGACGACGTCTCTATAATAGCGGGCACCGCCTTTTGCGAGCGCGTACCAGGCTTTATTGCGGCGTTGGGCGATCCACGGACAGACGATGCCTGCGGCCGCGTCGGTCGCCCGGCCCACTTCTTTTCGATCGATGACGGTGACATCGGCTTTCCCGGCCAAATGATAGGCAGCCGAGATGCCGACGATGCCCGAACCGATGATAATAATTTTTTTCATAAGTTTCGCCCTCTTTAATCGCGAGGGCGGTCACATCCTTTCCTGTCTTCCTAAAAAAATCATCGGCCCAAGGCCGATGATCAGTCTCGCATCGCGAGGCGGTACAATAAGTCGAGCAATTCGATATAGAGCCAGACGAGCGTCACAATCAATCCGAACGCCGCCACCCATTCCAACTGCTTCGGTGCCCGGGCTTCGACTTGACGTGCGATATAGTCGAAGTCGAGGACGAGCGCGAGTGAGGCGATGATGACGATGACGAACTGGACACCGATCGCGAGCGGTGACGACCCCGTCATGAACGGAAGTCCGGAACCGAAGAAACTCATGCCGATCTGGACGAGATACAATAGCATGACTGTGAAAATCGCGGCCGTGACACCGGCCCGGAACTTTTGCGTCACTTTGACGAGACCGGTCGAATAGACGAACCACATCGCGAACGCGACGATAAACGTCGTCAAGACGGCGCGACCGACGATACCTGGTGCCATCGCTTCAAAGAAATACGAAATCGAACCGACGAACACGCCTTCGACGATGCCGTAAAGTGGTGCTACGACAGGCGCCGTGTTTGGTTTGAACGTGATGATGAGCGCCATGATCAAGCCGAGAATGAGCGAACCGATCATAAGTGGGAACAACAGCGCTTCCCCAATCGTCGGCACGAGTAGCCATGTCGTCCCGGCCGCGGCCGTGACGAGTAAGAGCAACGTGAACACTTTTGACCACGTGCCGGCTTTCGTCATCGGCTCCGTGCTGTAAGCAGTCGACTCCATCGATTTACGGAGAATTGGGTTAGATTTTAAGTTCAACTGGGGAAATCTCCTTTATTCTTTTTTCAGTTTTTAGCCATGACTTTGATGAATTCTCGCATATAGTCAGGCAAATCAGGCGGACGGCGGCTCGAGACGATATGGCCATCGACGACGACCGGCTCATCGTGCCAAATCGCACCCGCGTTTTCCATGTCGTCTTTAATACCTGGCGTACTCGTCACGTTGACGCCATGAAGGATATTAGCTGAAATCAATACCCAGCCAGCGTGACAGATTTGACCGATCGGCCGTTTTTGTTCGTCCATGTAGCGGACGAACCCTTTTACCGAATCGAAACGGCGTAACAAGTCAGGAGACCAGCCACCCGGGACGAGCAACGCATCATATGACGAGATGTCGACGTCGTCGAACGCGACGTCCGACTTGGCCGGAACGCCGTACTTTCCAATATAAGCGTGATCCGCTTTCTCGCCGGCGAGGATGACGTTCGCTCCCTCTTCACGTAACCGGTGGACCGGATACCATAGTTCTAAATCTTCAAAGTCGTCACTGACGATTTGCAAAATATTCATACCTTGTAACTGCATCGAATCCCTCCCTTGATTGTCTTTCAAAATTATACCCTATAAGCCACGTCGCGAAAACACGGACTGTACACTTGAACTGAAAATCTTCGCTCTGGTCGACTGAATGCTGTCTTACAACTCAGACAAGTTGAGGAATCAGAATGACGGCTGAGAGAAATACAGCGGTGATCAGTGCTTTGTTTCGTTTCAATGTGAACGGCAATACAAATAATCCAAGCAAGGTGACCGTAAGTACGAGTAACCCTTCTATGAAATAACCTTCATTGGATGCAATCGGAATACTGATCACACGAGCGGTCGGATTAGAGAAAAAGCCCGTTGCATCAAGCACAAGACTCCCAAATAAACCGATAGCGATTAAGCATAGAGATAAGAAAAAGATGGTTTTGGTTTTTATCACAATTGTCCTCCTCGTTGATTGCAAGTAAATTCGTAAGATAAGGTAGTGACTAGCAGTATTCTTTTACATCCATATTATAACCAAAGAATAAATTTATATGGAAAAAGTTTCATCATAAATTTTCGTTACTGTTGGATCGATTCAGGAGTAAATTAATGAAATTACACAACACGTAAAGGAGAATTCGTATGACAACCTACTACTATCTCGGATGGTTTTCGCATTACTTCCCACAAAGGTTGGCGAGGGCGATCTCTCAAGACATTGTGACGCGTGACTCTCTTGTGTTAATCAGCTCGAACCCCGCATCGGCTGAAGTGAACGGGACCACCGAACTATCGTGGTTAAAAGAAGCCAACATCTTATTCAACGAATACCATCTAATCAATTACGAAATGAATCAAACAAAGGCGAAACGCCTCATCGATGAGGCGTCGGTGATTTTCTTATTAGGCGGGGACACTGTAAAACAGAATATGTTTTTACATGAGTACTCCTTATTCGAACAAGTTCATACTAGTGAAGGCGTTATCCTAGGCGCAAGTGCCGGCGCCATCAATATGTCTTCAAAATGGTTATGTTCGCCAAACTTCGGTTATGAGGTTGCATCGCCAATTATTTACCGTGGCTTGGCCCTTCATAACTTTTCGGTGCTCTCCCACTTTGATCTCGAAAATAATATGGATGTGGTCAAACAGGAACTCGCTCTTTTATCCACAGAGTTACCGGTATACGTGTCAAACAAGGATTGCGCGATTCGTGTTCAAGAAAATAGAATCGATATATTCGGAGATGTATTTCTATACGCTTATCGAAACATGACGAAGCTAACTGAGACCATCTAATTCGATACCAATTTTCCCAGCATCCTCTCAAGATTATGCCACGCATAGAAAATCAAGTTATTACAAGCAATCCAATCTGCATATGGTAATTGCAACATCGTTTTATCAATATATTGTGTTATAATGAACACGATTATTTAGCGAAAGGGGACTTCCCAATGAAACAATATCACGATTTATGTACCCACATCCTCGACCATGGCGTCGTTAAAGAAGACCGGACCGGGACCGGGACGACGAGCGTGTTCGGTTATCAGATGCGTTTCAATCTTCAGGACGGGTTCCCTCTCATCACGACAAAGAAATTACATACCCGCTCCATCATCCATGAACTGCTCTGGTTCATCTCCGGTGACACGAACGTGCGTTACCTGCAAGACAACGGTGTCCGCATCTGGAACGAATGGGCGGATGAGGATGGCGATCTTGGCCCTGTATACGGCGCCCAGTGGCGTTCGTTCCCGAAACCGGACGGCTCAAGCGTCGATCAACTCGCGCAGGTGATTGAACAGATTAAGACGAACCCCGACTCTCGTCGACTCGTCGTGTCTGCTTGGAATCCCGGTCAACTCGATGACATGGCGCTCCCGCCGTGCCATCTGTTGTTCCAGTTTTACGTCGCGGACGGCAAACTATCATGCCAGTTGTATCAACGCAGCGCCGACACGTTCCTCGGTGTGCCGTTCAATATCGCCTCATACGCCTTGTTGACGCACATGGTCGCCCACGTGACCGGCCTTGAAGTCGGCGATTTCGTCCACACGCTCGGCGACGCGCACATCTATCATAACCATCTCGAGCAAGTGAAGCTGCAGCTGACGCGTGACACGCGCCCGCTTCCGCAACTGAACATCTTGCGTGACGTATCATCGATCGAGGACTTCAAGTTCGAGGACTTCGAACTTGTCGGTTACGACCCGCACCCGCACATTAAAGGAGCGGTCAGCGTATGATCATCCATGTCGTCGCTTGCGGGTCGAATCGTGAAATCGGGAAAGACAACGCTTTGCTCTGGCGCCTGCCTGACGACTTGAAGTACTTCAAAGCCGTCACTATAGGTCAGACAGTCGTCATGGGACGGAAGACGTTTGAATCGATCGGCCGGGCGCTCCCGAACCGGCGCAACATCGTCGTCACATCGAACCGTGAATTTTCAGCACCCGATGTCGAAGTCTGGCACGACCTTGATCGCATCCTCGCCCCACAAGATACTGAGGACTTCTTGATCATCGGCGGGGCGACGCTTTACGAACAGACGATGCCAGTCACCGAGCGTTTCTATATTACCGAAATCGACGGGACGTTCGAGGCAGACACATTCTATCCGCCCACGCCGCAAAATCTCGTCGTCACGGACGAACAGTTCCATCCAAAAGATGAGCGGCACGAATACAGTTTCACGCTCCGCCAATACGACAAAAAAGACATCGAGTGAGATTTCGATGTCTTTTTTCAATCTGGCAGTTTTTCAAGCCATTGCTCAATTTTTTTCGTGATAACATCATTATGGTTTTGCTCAGTCAAATCATCGTACAGCGTCCCGAGCTCGGTCGCCGTTCGCTTCGTGACGGCGAGGATATGGCTATACTTGCCGCGTTGTTCTTTCACGGCCGATAGCGTCCCTTTCGTCGCGGTCGATCCCGACTCGTCTAAGATGAACATCTCAACGTTGTCGTTACAGACGTATAAGTCGTACGGTCGATAGACGACCTCATAGCGCCGATGTTGTTTCGGTAGCTGTTCGGCGAGTGAGGCGTATTGCTGTGGACTCATTGTCACATAAGCGAGACGCTTCTCTTCACGAACCGCTGACGAGTACCGGATGATGCGGTTACGCCCGTCACGCTTCGCTTTATATAAGGCCTCGTCGGCATAGGCACACCATTCCCCTAGCGTCATCCCGGTCTCGCAGACACGCGTATAACCGATCGACACGGTGACATGGTGCTCATAAGGAAATTCCATCTGCTCAATCCGCGTCCTGACACGTTCGAGCACCGCGTCGACGATGGTCCGATCGGAAACGTTAAGGATGACCAAAAACTCTTCGCCGCCGTACCGAATCAACTCATCGCTCGACCGGATGGCTAGACGGATCTCTTCGGCGATGCGATGCAACACTTCGTCGCCATACGTATGGCCAAACGTGTCATTTAACTGCTTAAAGTGATCGATGTCTAAAAGTGCAAGCGTGAAGCTCTCTCCGGAACGTTCTAAGCGGGAGACGAACCGGCTGAACGTCGCTTTTAAGTATTTACGGTTAAAAGCACCCGTCAATTCATCGATGAGAAGCGCGTTCGAGACGAGCCGTGCCTTTTCAATATGTAAGCCGAGCCGGACAAGCCGTTCTTCCATCGGGATCCACGATTCCCAGTAATCATCAAAGCCGTATGAGTAAGCGGCCAAGCGGTAATGCTCATTCGTCCCGATGACGATGAGCGGCACATAGAGTTTCTTCATTTTGCTGACGAACGACTGAATGTCTCGCTCTGGAAAGTGTGGCCACAATTCGACATCCATGACGATAGCTTTCGGGACGTCTTCATAATCGTACTCGACCGCTTCTGCGATCGTCTGCAGAAACACCGGCCTCGCCCCTAACTTTTCAACTCTCGGTTTGTAGCGACTAAACGTAGAGAAACTACCCGATAAAATCAATACTAAGTCTTCATCTTCTTGTTCGATTCCCAAAACCGTATGAATATAACGTTTGACCGGCGCAATCAACGCAATCGCTTCTGACTGCGTCAAGACTGGCGGCAGCTCACGCACGTCAGACTCGACCCGGCTAAAAATCTCAAGAAGATGCATGAGTCGACGGTTTTTGACTTCCGTTTTCATCCAATCCAATAAAAATTCGATTTCGGTTTTTTGAATCTGTCTAGCTTCCGTGATTTTCGCCAAAATTCTATGTACTTGATCTGTGAGTTGATGTTGCTCCATGCCCGACCCCCCAGTTTCGTTCTCCCCGATATTCGCTTATGTCTCTGATTATGCGACTTCACTCGCGAAAATACAACTATTTCCTCATTAATTTCCTATTGTTTGACATTAGTCTAGTTCAAACGTCCTATAAAACCAAAAAAAGCGGTTCAACGACCGCTCTTCCTGTTATTTACCAACTTTTAGATTAGGTGATGTCATCTCTTCCGGACGAATCCACTGGTCGAACTGCTCTTCGGTCAATAGACCCGTCTCGAGCGCTGACTCTTTCAATGAGATGCCTTTATTATGGGCATGCTTGGCAATCTTCGCAGCATTTTCGTAGCCGATGTGCGGATTCAACGCCGTGACAAGCATAAGGGAGCGTTCGACGTTATGGGCGATCACAGCTAAATTCGGCTCAATCCCGACAGCACAGTGCACGTCGAACGAATGAAGGCTGTCTGTCAATAAACGGCACGTCTGCAAGAAGTTGTACATGATAACCGGCTTAAAGACGTTCAATTCGAAGTTCCCTTGGCTCGCACCGAACCCGATCGTCGTATCGTTGCCGAGCACTTGGGCCGCGACCATCGTCAACGCCTCACTTTGCGTCGGGTTCACTTTTCCAGGCATGATCGAGCTACCCGGTTCATTTTCAGGAATCGTAATCTCGCCAATTCCGGCACGGGGACCAGAAGCGAGCCAGCGCACGTCGTTGGCAATCTTCATCGCGTCCATTGCGAGCGCCTTCAACGCCCCGTGCGTGAAGACGAGTTGATCGTGACTCGTCAGTGCGTGGAACTTGTTCACGGCTGTCACGAAATGTTTACCGGTCTCAGTCGAAATTTTGGCAGCGACAACTTCACCGAAATCCGGGTGCGCGTTGATACCTGTCCCGACCGCTGTCCCTCCGAGTGCGAGTTCTGTTAACGGTTCAAGCGTCCGTTCAATCATCTGTTTTGACAGTTCCAGCATGCGGACCCAGCCGCTAATCTCTTGCCCGAGCGTGACCGGCGTCGCGTCCTGCAAGTGGGTGCGCCCGATCTTCACAACGTCCATATACGTTTCAGCTTTCTTCTCGAGCGTCGCGTGGAGCGCTTCGATGGCCGGAATGACTTTGTCCTCGACGGCGAGGATAGCGGCGATATGCATCGCAGTCGGATATGTGTCGTTTGAACTTTGTGATTTGTTGACGTCATCATTCGGATGAATCGTCAGCGTCTGCCCGCGTGCTTTTAACTTGTCGTTCGCCAAGTGGGCGATCACTTCGTTAACGTTCATATTGGATTGTGTGCCGGATCCTGTCTGCCAGACGACGAGTGGGAACTCGGCGTCATGATCACCCGCCACAATCTCATCTGCGACCTCGGCGATGATGTCCGCCTTACCCTGCTCGAGGACCCCTAATTCAGCGTTGGCCAAGGCCGCGCCTTTTTTCAGAATCGCGAACGCATGAACGACTTCGAGCGGCATTTTCTCCGTCCCGATTTTAAAGTTCTCTAAGCTTCGTTGTGTTTGTGCTCCCCATTTTGCTGAAGCTGGAACGTTGATTTCCCCCATCGTGTCCCGTTCGATCCGATAATCCATGAAAAATTCCCCCTCTTTTTTTGACTACGCTTTCATTTTAGCGAAATTTTTGCAAAAAAGAAACGTGCGCCTATGAGAATCGAAAAAAAGTCGAGACACGTCTCGACTTCTTCATCTGCCAAGCAGCGCTGCCTTTGCGACCGAGTCAGCCCGGTTGTCTGCCCGTTGGATCCACTTGATGAACGTGACCGGCAGTTCGTCGTAGGCGATCAACGCCTCGAGAAATAGCGGTTTGACCGATTTATCTTTCATAAAGCGCTGCTCGAGCGCTCGAACGATTGTCTCGGCGTCTGAATAAAACAGGAACGTCGACTCCCCTTCGAGCGCTTCTGCTTGTTTGAGCGCGAAGACGAGTGCCGCGAGCTCGGCTTGAACGCTCGATAGCCCGGTCCGCTTCTCTGTGAACGTAACGACCGTCCCATCGGACGCCTTTAGCCAGACACCGAGCCCGTTCTCCCCGGTCTGTTGATTCGTGGCCGCGTCAAAATAAACGTGAACCAAAGCGGTACGCCTCCCAGTCGGTCTCGATCGGAGCGTCGATATCGATTTGTGACAGACGCTTCGACAGCAACGCGACTTCTTCGTGACCGTCCAATTTTTTCGCATACTTTTGGTGTGCTTCAAGCAACTGTTCCGTTCGCAACAGCTCGTATAATTGTTCGACGGTATCGTATGACTGCACGAGGATCGTCGCCGTCTTCGGGCCGATTCCTTTGACGCCCGGAATGTTGTCCGACGCATCGCCTTGGAGCGCCTTCACATCGACGAACTGGAGCGGTCTCACCCCGTACGTCGCTTCAAACAATTCTCGGCTCATCAACAGTTCCTCGCCTTTTTTAGGGACAATTTGAAATACGTTCGAAGATAACAGTTGATGCAAGTCCCGGTCGGACGAATACATGTACGACTCTCCGGGAAACGCCGTCGCGACGGCCCCTATCAAATCGTCCGCCTCGTATCCGGCCAGCTCAGACTGAAAGATGCCGCGTTCCGTGAGCGCGGCCCGCAGTTTGACATAATCATGAAACAACGGCTCCGGTAGACCTGTCCGGGTCGCCTTATAGTCAGGGAACAAGGCGAACCGATGTGTTGTTTCAATCGGTCCGTCCCAAAAGAAAGCGATGTAGGTAAACTCGTTCGTCCAGCCGTCGACTTTACGGAGCAAACCTTTCAACGTCACTTCGGGGTCGAGCGCCCGGCGTCGTTCGGTCGCAAAATAATAACGTGATAATAAGTTAAAGCCATCTACTAGCATCAATCTCATCGTTCATTCACCTCACAAGCTTTCATCCCGCGTTCAAGCGCTTTCCGGTCAAGTTCTTTGCCGATCCAGACAAAAACAGACCGGGTATCGTCGCTCGGTTCATTGGCGAACGTCGCGCCCATCAACTGGTTCGTCGCCTGGACGACAAATTTTGAAGACTCGCCTTCAAGGCGGACGATCGCTTTGAGACGATAGACGTCTTGTTCATAGTGCATGAGCACTTCTCTGACGTAACGTGTGACCCGCTCGCGGTTTAACGGCACGTCGGTCGTGATCGTGATGGCCCGCAGCGTCGAGACGGACGTATGTCCGGCTGTCAGCTCGCCGAGCAGACGTTCATCGATGCGGGAGAGCTGGAACGTGTTCTCGAGTAACTCATACGCTCCGACCGTCTGTTCGGTCTCGATGACACGTACGGTCGGGTTCAATTCACGAATCCGGCCGTGGGCACGCTCGAGCTCGGTCTCGCTGACGAGATCGACTTTGTTGAGCAAGATCACATCGGCATAGGCGATTTGATGGATACCTTCGATGAACAGTTCGCGGTCCATCTGGCTCGCATCGACGACGGTCAAAATCGCCGTCAGTTTAAAGCGCGAGCGTAAGTAATCGTCGTAATAAATCGTCTGGATGATTGGGGCCGGGTCGGCAACACCTGTCGTCTCGATGACGATGCGATCGAACGACTCGCCTCGCGAGGCGAGTTGATAAAACGTCTTGCTCAAATCATTTTGGATCGAACAACAAATACAACCGTTCGACAGTTCGATCTGTTCTTGATCCATGTTGACGATCAATTGTTCATCAATGTTGACCGAGCCGAGCTCGTTGACGATCAAGAGCAATCGTTCGTCCGTCGCTTCTAAAAGACGGTTCATATATGTCGTTTTTCCGGCGCCTAAAAAGCCGGTCACTAATTGCACGGGAATCATGCCTTGCACCTCACTTTATAAATTTTCGTGGACCCGTGCCCACTTCTCGTAGCGAGCGTCCAACAAGTCGATCAAATGGAGCAGCCACCCTTCGGTCGTGGCCGGCAGGACGCTAGAACCCCATTCCCGTTTTCCGTGGTGGGACAAGATCATATGCCAAATCCGGTGGTGGACGTCAAGCGGCAACGTGATGCCGGCGGCTTGTTGACTCTTCTCGAACAACAGCCCTCCGTACGGCATATGTCCGACCAGACTCCCCATCGGATTGATGGCGATCCCTGTCGTCTCACTCGTGCCGGTGACGTAAAACAGCTGCTCGAACCGTCTCGGTGACGACAACAGATGACTGTATTCGAACAACTTGCCGATATCATGGAACAAGATACCGAGCGCGAGTTCGTCCCAGCGGAGCGGTTCTTTCAGTTCTGCCATCGCCTCACACGCCGTATAGAGCGACTCAAACGTCCCACGGAACGCCTGCTCGACTTTAACACCGTTCATCGTATTCCATACGTCTACTTTGTGCAACTGCTCGGCTTCTTTGATGATCCGGAACGCAGTCGCCAAATAATCGTCTTGCTCTTGGATGCGGTAACCGAGTCGCAACATGCAGACCGTATGTTTTAACAGTCCACCGACGTAGTTGTGGTGATGGTAGAGCGCAGCCGGGGCCAATACGAAATCGTCCCAATATTGATCGAGGAGCGCCAACGCGATCGCCTCATAGTCCGGAGACAGCGTCGACAAAATCGCGAACAGCTCTTCGGCATACTGATCGAACGTCTCGTCGCCTGGAAGTCCAGGTAAGAGCGACACCGCCTCGTCCCGGGACATCGGTTGGACACGATCGATCGTGATCGATTTGGCGCCGTCCGGCTTCGGATAGACGTCAATCTTTCCTTCTAATGCGATCACGCCCGATTCGTAAATCGGTAGCAGTTGGTCTTCGTTGCCCCGTAGCCAGTGTTTGGCCCGAATCAGCCCGCCAGACGTCGTCAAATTAAGTTGCAACCATTTGGCGCCAGACTTCCCTTCCCGCACCTCGACCGAACTGACGAGCGCATTCGTCTGAATCGGTGTCCCATCCGACAAATCTGGTAGCCGAAGCGTCGACTTCTCGACTTTCGGAACTTGAAACCGGGCCCGGTCGAACGTACCACCACCTGCGACCGCGTCGATCTGTTGATAATAATTCATGATATGACCCCCTTTTTCTTCTCTTTGCCCATTGTATCGTGTTTTATCGTTCGAGGCGAACATACTTTCGTTATTGGTCAGAAACTTGCGAGGAATATATTGAAAGCGCTTACCTATATTGTTACGATATAAGTAGTTACAAAAAGGGGGAATGATGATGATTTCACTACTAGACACGTATGAACGGTTGATCGCGACAGGGGAAGCGGCACGTTATGCAGATGTCCATCCAACGATTGACGGTATCCTTGAAGGGGCGGTCTGTCCCGTATCAGACAATGAGCTTGAACAGGCAGTCGCCGGTCACGCCGGAAATCCATATACGCACGACGACCTCATCGACTCGGTCGTCGCGCATGAGATGAAAGGGGCGATGGCCGCTTTAATCGTCTCAGGGTATCCGGTGCAAACACCGCTCGCGAAAGCGGTCGTCTTATCTGCCTTCGCCCGGACGAACCGGATGAATATCGATAAGCTGAAAGAGCTCGGTCACGCCGACCTGCTCGTCCGCATCCAGTCGGCCGACCGCTCGTGGAAACGGACGTATATGCACTTGTATCGGTCGAGTCCCGCCCAAATGTGCGAGCAACTCGACTCGTTGCTCGGTGGCTGCGCCATCCATCGCGTCCTCGAGGCGCTCCATGATGACCGCAACATAAAAACGGCATAAGAAAAGAGCGGTCCCCGGGCCGCTCTTTCCTTATGCTTCAATTAACCTTCCGTCATCTCGACCGCTTCCGGTTCGAACAACGTGACGTTCCGTGCTGGCGAGAACGTCGAAATCGCATGTTTATAAATCAACTGTTGGCGCCCTTCCGACTCGACGATCACTGTGAAGTTGTCAAATGATTTGATGACTCCGCGAATTTGGAAGCCACTGACTAAAAACACGGTCGTCGGAACCATCTCTTTGCGCAATTGGTTCAGAAAATGATCTTGGATGTTATAGCTTGCCTTCATGTTGCATTCCCCCTAGTCTATGTCTCGTTCAAATAATCGGAATTTTCGAAAAAACTCCTCAACCTCATCATAGATATTTTTATACGATAGTTCAAATGATTTCTTTCCCATATCTACCCAAATCCCATCAAATTGATGACGGAACCACGTTAATTGCCGTTTGGCAAACTGGCGTGTATGTTGTTTTAACGTCTCGGTCATCCGCTCTCGCGTCAGTTTCCCGTCTAAGTATGGTACGACTTCTTTATAGCCGATGGCCCGTAGCGCCTGTGTCTCACGGTACCCGGCACGCAATAGACGCTCGACTTCTTCGATTAGACCCGCTTCGATCATCAAATCGACGCGATGATTGATCCGCTCATATAAGACGTCGCGATCGGCGTGCAGGACGAACAACTTATAATCATAGTGCTCAGATGGGGCACTATCCATTGCCTGCTCGTCACCTGAGAGCGCGACTTCGAGGGCACGGATGACACGGCGGACATTATTTGGATGAATGATGTCGGCGCGCCTCGGGTCGAGGCCACGCAAGCGGTCGTGCAACGCCTCGGCGCCATGCGCTTCCGCTTCGGCTTCTAGCGCTGCACGCAGTTCCGTATCGACCGGTCGCTCCGTGAACTCGTAATCGTATAAAATCGCCCGAATATACAGGCCCGTCCCACCGACTACAATCGGCACTTTCCCGCGCGAGTAGATATCGTCGATCGCCGCGCGGGCGAGACGTTGAAATTTGGCGACGCTCATCGCCTCATCCGGGTCACAAATGTCGATCAAGTGATGCGGTACGCCTTCCGCCTCTTCGACCGTCACTTTGGCGGAACCGATATCCATTCCGCGGTACACTTGGACCGAGTCGCCTGATACGATTTCTCCGTCGAACGCCTTGGCGAGCTCGATGCCCGTCTTCGTCTTCCCGACTGCCGTCGGCCCGACGATCACGATGACTGGTGTCTTTTTCATCTCTGTCACTCCTCAAACGAAAGACCGTTCCTAAAAAAGGAAACGGCCCGTCAAATTCTTCTTTTAATTGTATCATCAAACACGACCGCAAACAGCATCCAACCGCAGATTAATAAACCGAGCAGTAAAATCAAGCCATCACTCATCTGTGACCGCCTCCTTTACCTACTTCATTCCCACTTTTCACACTTTAGACACAATTTAACATGCAAACTAAAAACGCTCAGGATGAGCGTTTTTGGTTTGCCGTCTCGACTTGGCGTTTGAACCGCGACATCGCGAAGCCAAAGTAGAGGACAGCCGTACCGCTCGCCGCCCACCAAATGACGTCATAGAGCGGCGTCATCAAATTGGCCAAGCCGAGCAATGCGGGTACGATCAACGTCAACCAAGCGAGGACGAAGGCGACGCGTGCTGTCACGCCGTCGATCGCTCGTTCCAGCGCCATCCCATAGAAGAACAATCCCCAAAGGAACGACCAGAACAACCACGTCACCGCGCCCATGCTGTCACCGTTCGCGAACCCGACGACGGCGTAAAATAGTGCTGAAATCGCGACGAACAGTGAGAACCAGCCGACACCGCGTCCGTCCAAGTTAAATATGAACGTCACACCGACGTACAAATACGTGAATGCGAACAAGTAAATACCTGCGTATCCAAACAGTTCTGACGGGCTCGCCCCGATGACGAGCCATGTCGCGATGAACGCCTGGAACATGCCGGTGAACAGGCTGAACACCCCGGCACTTTTCATATCGACTTTCCCAAACAGGACGAGGCTGTTAATGAACAGTGCCACGCCGCCGAACAACAAACTAATATTCCCCACAATGATTGCTCCTTTGTATAGATGTCTGACGTCTGATTCGATACGTCCACTGTACATTGGATTCGCTTTCAACGCAATAGGGAAATCAATCGTTTCAGCACACGACGCTCAATCATTCACTTTCTAATTCTTTAATCGCCTCGTCAATCTTTTCCTGCTCATCTTCTGTGAACGTCGGGAACTGCGGATTGATGTTCTCGAGCACGTCGATCATAACGGTCGAGACGATATAACGCGCGTACCAGTCATCGTCGGCCGGAAGAATATACCATGGTGCCTGGCTTGTCGACGTATTCGACAACATGTCTTCGAAGATGGCCTGGTAATCGTCCCAATGTCTCCGCTCCTCGACATCACTGAATGAAAACTCCCAATTCTTCTTCGGGTCTTTCAGCCGTTCGAGCAGACGATCGCGTTGCACTTCTTTTGAGACGTTAAAGAAAAATTTGATGACCTCAAAGCCGTTCTCCTTAAGATACTGCTCATAATCGTTAATCTGACGGTAGCGCACGGCCCATACGTTCTCTTCATCTGGGATCACCTCGTCGCCTAGTAGATCGTGGACGCGGGGTGCGATGACTTCTTCGTAATACGATCGGTTCAAAATACCGACTTGCCCCCGCTCCGGCATCAAATCGTGCATCCGCCATAAGTAGTCATGTTTCTTTTCGGTGTCCGACGGCTTTTGGAAGGCGTTCGTCTTCAACCCTTGGGCATTCAAGTTTGAGAAGATATAGCTGATCGCTTCATCTTTCCCCCCGGCATCTAGCGCCTGCAAGACGACGACGACACCCTTTTTAGCCTCAGCATATAGCTTCCAATGTAACTCTTTTAACCTGTCGACACTTTTTGGAATCAATTCCTCAGTCAACGTCTCATCAGACGGCCGGTCTTGCATGCTCGTTTGGAAGTCGCTCAAGCGAATTCCATTTTTATGGTCGATGCGAAATTGGTGAATATTCATAAATCCTCCTCTGAATCAGTTCAGTTTAAACTACAACCCTATTTACCCTCTTTTGCGAGTCTATCACCTACTAAACTAAAAACATCTCTTCCGCGCGGGAAGAGATGTCTGTCTACTTAATTGATTCCGATTAATAGATGCCGACTGCGTCAAACGATTTCGCGGCAGCGACGGCTTGTATGCTCGTCGAACCGTAAAGGTCTTTAGCCGATTGGACGACCGCTTGGCGAAGACTCGAGAAGTTCGAAGTCGGTGTCAAGTAGACCGTGAGGGCGCGGTAGTAGATGTCCCCCATCTCCATGACGCCGACACCTTGGACCGAGACACCGTAATGCGATCCGCCATTCCCTAACAAGTAGGCCGCTTTGTTGACGATTCCTGAGTTGATATGGACACCGCCATTGTCTTGCGTTCCTGTATAACGCACCGAATAGTGATCCGGGTCACCGTAAGCGGCCGGGTTCGACATCGAACGTAGAGCGTCCCCCGCAACGCCTGGCGTGTAGATATCCTCCCCGACCAACCAGTCAAAGTTCGATCCGACACTGTATTCAGCGACCGTACCAAAGATATCAGACACCGCTTCGTTGATCGCACCCGATTCATTCTGGTAAATCAAGCCGGCCGTGTACTCGGTGACAGCGTGTGACAACTCGTGGGCGACGACATCGAGCGCACCCGAGAGGTATGTGAACGTCTGTCCATCCCCGTCCCCGTAAACCATCTTGCTGCCGTCCCAGAACGCGTTGTTGTAACTGCGGCTGTAATGGACCGTCGAGTTGAGGGCCGCCCCGTTGTTGTCGTAACTATTGCGGCCGTAAGTGTTTTTAAAGAAATCGTACGTTTTCGTCGCATTCACGTGCGCACTGACCGCTGCCCGGTCATACGTCGTGTTCAACACGTTATCGACATCGGCCCAAAGTGATCCGGGAAGACGTGTCCGGTTTCCGGCATCGTACGTGTAGATGCCTTTACCGCGCGTCGAGTCTTGTAAATAGTAGTATGACCCGCTCTTCGTCGTCTTGAACGTCTGACTCTGTCCGAGCACGTCGATCCCCGTCCCGGTAAACGTCGTTCCGGTAATGCCGTTCGTCGGTTTGGCGTGGGCCAACTGGTTGTATTTGTTCAACACCTCGCCGCTCGTCGCATCGATGAAGTACGTCCAACGTGAGGGTTCCTCAGCATCGAGGATCGTCCCGGTCACCTCATAGGCATAAGCCGCTTCACCTTTGTTCGGGTAGATGACGAGTTCCGCTGCCGGCTCGAGCTCGTAGGCGCCTGTATGACCGACAAGTTCTTTATAGCGGGCGATCGCTTTTCGTTCGTTCAGTTTGATCGATTTATGTAGTCCTTTCAGTTGTTTCGTGTCATCGACGACCGTCTTCAATTGCCCGGCCTCGTCGACCACTCCGACGACGATACCGCCGAATACAGGAACACCGTCCACCGTTTGTTGAAGTTTGACGACTTGTCCGACTTTGTCGCGCTTCGATTCGATCGTCTTGAATTCTCCTTTCGCTTTGGAGAACTCTTTGACGATCGTCGCCGGCGCCTCAGTCGATGGTTTTGTCAACGCGCCTGTCTTCAGTTCTGCCGCCCCGGCGAATTGTGGAACGAGTAAGACGCCTGCAATCAGTGATGTCGATAAAACTTTTTTCATATGTGTTTCCCTCCTTATGTGGTGTCTCTTACTTTACATAGTTTCCCACAGTTAAGGAATCCAACTTATTGATTATTTTGACAATTCTAACTATTGAGACATTTAACCTATTCAGTCTTCCTGTTTAGTGCTTTCAACCGTATAAAAAAAGCGCCACCGGGATGGTGACACTTTCTCATTTAATAGACATCTTTTTGAGTGAAGTGATAGAACGCGTACGCCAAAGCCGCAAGCGACCAAGCAAAAATGACGATGAGCGAGAACGGCAGCGTCATCCCATCGATAGGCGGGGCTTGTCCCTCGAGATAGGTATGAAGACCGAAGTTGACGTTCACCAAGTATTTCGAGCTGTCCCAGTTCGAACCGAGCGACGTGAGGAGCGGTCCCGAAATGAGGATGGCCATCATGATCCCGATCCCGGTCGCCGTATTTTTGACGAGGACCGAAATCATGAGTGCGATCGTACCGACGGCCGCCACGACGAACCACGATAGACCGACCGACATGAGCAAGTATTGCCACATCGGCAACGTATGGACGAAGTCGGTCGAGAACGTCCCGGTCGCTGAGGCCTGGAATCCGGTCAAGATCGGTGCCGTCCAACCGTCCCATCCGAGCACGATCCCGGAAATGGCGTAACTGACGAACGCCGTGATGAAGATGAGGATCGATGTGTACAACAGCGTCGTCATCCATTTCGCCAACAAAATCTTAAAGCGCCGGACCGGACGTGACAACAGCGTCTTGATCGTCCCGTCATTATGCTCGCCGCTGACGATGTCTGCCATCAGAACGATGATGAACAGCGGCAGGACGAGCGTCGTCCCTTGGGAGAAGAAGACACGCATGAACGTCGGCGCCCCAGGATAACTCGGGTTGATGTCGTTATCTAAGTAGTATTGATTTTGTTGCACTTGGAACTCGAGGATTTGCCGGAACTCGTCTTGGACGTTCGCCGAGGCGAGCCGGTTTTGCGTATCGACGATCTCTTGCTGCAAGTCGACACGCCAGTCGATCGTCCCTTGCTCTTCACGCTGCTTCTCGATTTGACGATAGTTGGCGTACGTGAACATCGAGACGAGTACGACGAGGATGACCGAGACGACCAATAGTCGTCGCTTATTATGGATCTTCAACACTTCGTTACGAATCAGGCCGAGTAAAGATGGATTAGACAATATGGTCACCCCCGGTCAATGTGATAAACAGTTCTTCGAGCGTCTGAACACGTCGTTCGAGACCAAAGACTTCCACATCTCGATCAAGCAAATAACGATTTAATCGGGCCGTGTCTTCTAAGTTCATCGAGACACGGATCGTCCGTTCGTCGACGACGTCCGCCTGCTCGATCGATTCAAAACCACGAACAATCGGCAACACTTCAAAACTGTCCGCCACGTGAACGTCGACCGTCGACGCCAATTCATTGATCAGCTCTTGAACGGTACCGACTTTCACAATCTTGCCGCGCGACATGATGGCGACACGGTCAGCGAGCAACTCAATTTCCGCCAAGATGTGGCTTGAAACGAGCACACTGAGTCCGGTTTCTTCGACGAGGCGACGGATAAACAGTCGCAAATCACGGATACCCATCGGATCGAGCCCGTTCGTCGGTTCATCTAAAATCAAGACACGCGGGTTGTTGAGCATCGCTTGCGCGATCCCAAGCCGTTGGCGCATCCCGAGCGAGTACGTCTTCACTTTGTCATCGATCCGGGCCGTCAAATCGACGAGGTCGATCACTTCTTGAATCCGGGCCTCCGTGATACCCGGTAACATGCGCGCGAACACGTTCAAGTTCTCGCGGCCACTCAAAAACTTATACAGCTCGGGATTCTCGACAATCGCCCCGATCTGGTTCATCGCTTGGACGAACTGGCGCTCGACGCCAAAACCGCAAATCGAGACGGACCCTTTCGTCGGTTTGATCAAGCCGACGATCATCCGGATCGTCGTCGTCTTACCAGCACCGTTCGGTCCTAAAAAGCCGAACACTTCCCCAGGAAACACATCGAACGAGATATCGTCGATGATGGTTTTTTTCCCGATTACTTTTGTCAAATGGTCTATTTTCAATGTTGGTTGCATCGTCTCACCTCAACTCTATTCTAGCGGACTCGTCCGCTTCTGTCCTATTCGAACATTCACATAGGGCAGGTTCAAATATATTTGATATGATGGTTACATAGAAAGTGAGGTCATCAGATGAAAAATGGGAAATGGTATGCCTTTTTAATCGGCTCTGTCTTGTTGACGGCAACGGCTTTGTTTGGTCTTTGGATTGGGTATCAAGACATCGTCAACCCGCCGGAGCGTACGCTCTCGGTCAGCGAAGATACGAGACCTGAACCAGACGGCGAAATTTTCGTCGCTCTCGGTGATTCAATCACACGCGGCGTCGGTTCGACGTCAGGCGCCGGTTACGTTCAACCGGTCAGCGCAGCTCTCGAAGACCAAGATATCCGCACACAAAACTTGGCCATATCGGGGGCACGCACCGAGGACCTGCTCGCTCAGCTCGCTCAGCCGGAAGTTCAGCGGACAATCAAAAACGCCCGCTACATCACGCTCACGATCGGCGGCAACGACCTGTTCAACCGGGGCGAAAACGTCGATAACTTCGAATCTGTCGATATCGAACAAGTCGTCACGGACGCTAAAGCAAACTTAAATGATATCTTTGCAGAAATCCGTGGTCTGAACGACACGGCTCAAATCGTCTATATCGCGCTTTACAACCCGTTCCCCGAGAACACGAACGGACAGGCGTTCAACCAGCTGATTCTCGACTGGAACGCTGCGGCGGCTAACCTTGGGAATACGTACCGCATCGACGTGATCGATCCGTTCGCGTACGTGAGCGACGTCACCCGAGACCTCGCAAGCGATCAGTTCCACCCGAGCGATCGGACGTATGAAAAACTTGCCGATGACATTTTATTTATCCTCGACTAAACACGTTTGGCCTGATCACATGGATCAGGCCATTTTTACCGTTCATATTGGATAAGCCACGTCTCGTCGACTCGTTTCATCGCCGTGCCGTACCAACCCGTCTTCAATAATTCGACTTGGCCGTCCGTATCACTCATCTCAAGCCACGCCGTCTCACCTAACGGTCGCCAACCCGCATGCAGTTCTTTCATAAAGATATAACGAAGTTTACCGCCATACTTTTGTTTGAGTGCGCCGATTCTTAGGCCCAGGACAAACTTGTCCTTCAAGCTCGGGATGTTGAACGGGGCGACGGTCGCACAGACGAGGTCAAACCGCTCGTCTTGGCTCAATTCTTCCATCAACAGCTTCCCTAAATGTTGCTGCAAACGGTAGCCCCGATAAGACGGATCGACGTTCGTCACCTCTTGGTAGATGATGCGATCGAGTTCATCCTCACGCCGCCCGATGTCACGACCTAAATGTTCGTCATCGAGCGGCGGGATGAGCAACGCCCGAAACGCAATCAACGCATCTTTGTGGAACGCGCCGATGATCGTCTGATCCGACAACAGCTTCATGAATTCGTCTGTCGTGAGCGCTTGGTAATGGCTACCTTCGGCAAGATCAGCAATCACGGTTTGTTGCACCGCTTCGATGGCCGTCAAGTCCATATCGGTCAAATGCCGAACGTCGAGTTCAAGTCCATTGCATTCACCGTGCCACATGATCGGCGCCTCCGACTTCATAGTAATCGGTCGTCAGGCGACGGAGCACGTCCTCATCGACGTCGACACCGAGACCCGGACGGTCGTTCAAGTGGATGAACGGTAAATCGTACGTCAAATTGCCGACGTCCGTAGCGAACCGGAGCGGGCCGGTCAGTTCGACCGATTGAACGATTTTGCTCGAGAACGCGACGTGAAAGCCCGCGCTCGAAGCGATCGACGATTCGACCATCGAGCCGATTTGACACTCGATACCGGACATCTCGGCCATATGGACGAGTTTTTTCGCCGGATAGATGCCGCCGCACTTCATCAATTTCACGTTCACTTTATGCGCCGCTTGCATCATCGTCAAGCGGCGCATGTCGGCGACACCCCGTACCCCTTCGTCAATCATAAGCGGGACCGATATTTTGCCTTTAACTTCGAGCATTCCTTCAAAATCGTCGGCTTTGACCGGTTGCTCGACCCAATCGATATCAAACGGTTCGAGCTTACGCATCGCCTGCAGCGTCTTCGCCGCGTTTACCCAGCCTTGGTTGACATCAACACGGATTGGGACGTCAGGACCGACCGCTTGCCTTACTGCCGCGACACGACGGACGTCCGAGGCGACATCGACGCCGACTTTCATTTTGACGGCCGTGTAACCTTCTGCGACCTGTTCCGACGCTTCCGCCGCCATCGCTTCAGGCTCACCGATACTTAAGACGTGTGTGACCGGGAAGGCGTCGTGATAGCGTCCGCCGAGCAACTCGTAGATGGGTTGTCCGAGCTTCTTCCCGATCAAGTCATGGCAAGCAATGTCGAGCGCTGCCTTGGCCGCTGGAACGTCACGGATGGCCCGGTCCATCTCGTCGTGAATCCGTTCTAGATGCATCGGGTTCCGTCCGATCAACAGTGGACCGAGCAAGTGGCGAATGACACTGATCGTACTCTCAAGCGACTCGCCCGTCACGTGTTCGTCGGCAACCGCCTCACCGTACCCGACGAGACCGCATTCGGTCGTCATCTTGACGATTACCGACGGCATGACGTCATAGCGATGGTAGCTGACGATGAACGGGACTTTGAGCGGTAGTTCAATCGCAAACAGTTCTATTTTTTCTAGTTTCATGATAAGTGCTCCTTTACATTTAAAAGTTCATTGTATATATTGTCGTTAAATAGTCGCTAAATTGCAAGGAGGAGTTTTCGCATGTCGCTTCATTTAGCAATCGTCGGTTCAGCCGACTTCGTCGCTACCATCACAGCGCTGGCCCCTGATTATGAAGATGTTCGCTTCGCCTACTATACGTATAAACATCCGCACGAGGCGGCCACGATCGCCAAACAACTCGGTTCGTTCGACGGCGTCTTCTTCTCGGGATCGTTCCCTTATTCGTACGCGCTACCTTATCTCAGTACGAATATGGCGCACCACGTCGTCCAAGACGAGACCGTACTGTTGACGACGCTCCTGTCGGCGGCGCTCACTCGTGCCGTCTCCCTCGAACACGTGTCGATCGATGTGATCGAGCCGAAACGATTGGCGGCGATTTTATCGTCTCTCCCCGAAGTGACGACCCCACCTCATTTAATGAAGATTCATCCTGGCGTCGACTTTCAAGACGTATTCGCGTTTCACGCGAGCTTACAACCCGCTCAAACGAACTTGGCCTTGACGAGCATCGAGCGTGTCCACCGCCAATTGCAGGAGCAAGGCTACGAGAGTCAGCTCATGATCGAGCCACCGAGTACGATCCGGTACCACCTCGAGCAACTGATTCAACGTGTTCGTCAACTATTGGCGGACAACGCTCAATTTTCAATCATTTTATATGATACCGATTCTGAGGCGCTCCGCGACCATTTGGCTACGGTTCACTATATCGGCGGACATCTCGAAACGACGGATGGTCCCTCGACCGCTCTGTTGACGACGAAAGGCGAGACGATCAACGCCCTCGAAGAAAACACGCTCGCCCCCGCGTCTTTTGACTCTTCAATCGGGATCGGCTACGGCACCCAATACCAACAAGCTTACGAACATGCACAAATCGCCTTGTCTGCAGCCACCGACGAACGAGTCCGCATCGTTGACGACTCGAAGCGATTGTCTTTCCCAAAACGCGACGACGTGACTTCTTACCGTGTGACCGAAGAAGTTGCGTTCGATATCGTCAAACAAGTCGGCATCAGCCCGGCCAACGCCGGCAAGATCATCCGATTCTCGAAACGCAAACTCGAGTTCACCGCCAAAGAGCTGACCGACTACTTGAACGTCTCGCGACGGACGACCGAGCGACTCATCAAAAAACTACACGACGCATACCTTGTCAGCGTCATTGGTGAAGAAATGAGTTACGCCCAAGGCCGCCCCCGTGCCGTCTATAAATTCAATTTCCCGGCCTAGAGGGCCGGGAAATTTTTATAATGCCGCTTGATCTTCGACTTGTGTTTCTGCTTGCAACACCGTGATCCGTTCGATCGTGAACCCTGTGAACGCATAGATGATCGAGATGACCGGGACGACGAAGTTGAGCACGGCGTAAGGCGCGTACTCGAACGCCCCGACACCGAGCGTCCCGAGAATGAACACCCCGCACGTGTTCCACGGGATGAACACTGACGTCAGCGTGCCGCCGTCCTCGAGCGCCCGGGACAAGTTCTTCGAGTGGAGCCCCATCTTCTCATAGGCCCCGGCAAACATGCGTGCCGGCACGACGATCGATATGTATTGCTCGGAACACGTCGCGTTCGTCGCAATCCCGGCAAGAATCGTCGACGCGATCATCGAGCCGGCCGTCTTCGCCAGTTTGACGATCTGGTTCATGATTGATTGCAGCATCCCCGAATACTCCAAAATCCCCCCGAACGTCATCGCGACGATCGTCATCGAGACGGTATACATCATCGCGTCGAGCCCACCTCGACTGAATAAATTATCGACGAGCTCATTGCCGGTGTCGATCACATAGCCGCTTTGAAGCGCACCGACGCTATCCGAGAGCGATCCGCCTTGAATGACAACTTGGGCCAGGAAGCCGAGCGCGATCCCGACGACGAGTGCCGGGATGGCCGGTACTTTTTTCGTGACGAGCACGATGACCGCGAGCGGAATCAGTAGCAACCAAGGCGAAATGACGAAACTGTCCTCCAAAATGCCGAGCGTCTGCACGATATCTGAAGGATTCGTCGCCGTATCATTGAAACGCGTCCCGAGCCACCAATAGACGCCGAGCGCGATGATGAGTCCTGGAATCGTCGTATAAAGCATATGACGGATGTGGACGAACAAGTTCGTATGCGTCAAACCGGCCGCAAGGTTCGTCGTATCCGACAGCGGCGACATCTTATCGCCGAAGTAGGCGCCCGAGATGACGGCACCTGCGACCATCGGCGCCGGAATCCCCATGCTGAGCCCAATGCCCATCCCGGCGACACCGATCGTCCCCATCGTCGACCACGAACTGCCGATCGATAAAGCAACGACCGCACAGATGAGACAGATCGTCACGAGGAAGTAGGCCGGCGAGATGATCTTCAACCCAAAATATATCATCGTGGCGACAACGCCTCCCCCGATCCAGGCGCCAATCGTCAAACCGACCAAGATGATGATGACGACCGCCGGCAAGGCGAGCCGTATCCCCTTGTACATCATCTCCTCGATGTCTTTCCATTTGTAGCCGTGACGCCACGCGACAAGCGAAGCGGTCGCCGTCCCGACGATGAGCGGGATGTGTGGCCCTTGCTCGAGTTTGACGATGGCGACGAGCATGACCCCAATCATGACAAGTAGCGGCAACAACGCCCAACCAAGCTTCATGTCTTGCCTGTTCCCCTGCAGTTCCATGTAAATTCCTCCCCGTTAGCGAAAATTCAGAATTGTCGTTATATTGTCGCTAATGAAATTATGATAACGCTTACATGAGGAGTTGGCAACAAAAAAATGGACGGCAAGCTGACGCCCCGTCCATTTCGTTTCACTTTATCGTATTGCAACCGCTCGGCGTAGCGTCTCGGCGAGCAAAGCCGCCCCTTCAGGCAAGACGTCGCGGTCGAACGTCATCTGCGGGTGATGCAGTCCCGGCGTCAAATTTGCCCCGATCCCGATCATCGTGGCATCGAGTCCCGGTTTCTCGACCGTGTAAAAATGAAAATCGTCACTTCCCGACGTCACGATGCGATTGACGAGCGCGTCCTCGCCATGGAGTGCGATGATCGCTTCTGCTGTAATCCGGCTCGAGTGTTTCCCGATCTCGGCACCCGGCGTGAAGTCTTGCCATTCCAACTCGATCTCGACGCCATGCAGCACGCTAATTTGATGCAATATCGTCTCGAGACGGTCACGAAGCTCGAGCAGTTCTTTGTTTTGTTGGGCCCGCACGTCAATCGAGAACGTGGCGTTGCCCGGAATGATGTTCATGTTGTCACTTCCTGCCTGGACACCGGTCAGCTTGATCGAATGCGGCTCAAACGGCGACAGATAGATGCTTTTCAACATCTGTTGAATCGTGAAGACGACGTCGAGCGCATTCTGACCTTGGTGTGGCCTCGCACCGTGGGCATCGTCCCCGATGATCCGTCCTTTCAAGAACAAAGCGGCGCCGTGTTGAATCGCAGCGGCGTATTGGCCGCGCTTCAGCTCTTCGAGCGGGCGCAAATGAATGCCGTACAAGTGGCTGACATCGTCAAGTGCCCCTTTATTGATCATCGCGAGCGAGCCGTTACCTTGTTCTTCCGCCGGTTGGAAGATAAAGCGGATCCGTTTCGAGAGCGCCTCGTCCTTTAACAGCTCGAGCGCGCCGAGCACCATGCTTATGTTGGCGTCGTGGCCGCACGAATGATTAGCCCTGAACTCTCCGTCGACTTGTTGCCATAAGGCATCGATATCGGCTCGGACGGCGATAACGTTGGCACCGGTGCCGATTTCAGCGATGACACCCGTCACGTCGTCAAACGTCTCGTGACGCACGTTCCATGACGCCAAGATGTCCGCAATCGTCTTCGTCGTCTTTTCTTCTTTCCAACTCACTTCCGGATGAGCATGAAAATGCTCGAACCAGTTCAGTACGTTCGTAGTCATGATTGATTCCCCCGTTATGTAGTCACAGTTTCTTGACGCCTTTGATCAACACCCATTGCAGCGGCAGTCGACCCCATGTCACCCATTTTGGTAACGTCTTGCCCCCGATCCGGGATGGTTTGAGTGCCATATTGATGTTTGCCGGGAACACGGCAATCAAAAAAGCTGGCAACGTCTTCTTGACGAAACCGGTCCCTTTGTTCAAGAGCAACAACACGCCATAGACGACTTCAATCACACCGCTAGCCTGTACCATGAAGCGCTTGAACGGCCATGATTTCGGAATAATCGACATGAAGGCGCGCTCTTGAACGAAATGCATGATGCCGGCCCCTAAAAATAACACACCGTATAACTTACGAATCACGTTATCCCCTCCTTTTTCTAAGCATAACAAAAAAGATGGGCATCGTGCCCATCTTTACAACGCGTCTCCGTTCGCATTTTGAATCTCGACATCGACCGTTTCGGTCTTGCCGTCCCGGACGTACTCGATCGTGACGACGCCGTCCGTGTCACGAATCAATTCGCTCCGCAAATCGATGAACGAGGACACGGGTTGATCGTTGATTTTGACGATGACGTCACGAGCCTCAAGGCCCGCTGCCGCCGCCGAACTGTCCGCCTGCACGTCGACGATAATCGTCCCGGCCGTCACCGACTCCGGTAGCTTGATCTGTTCAGTCAAATAACCAGGCGGGAACTCATTAACGTCACGCAATGAGACACCGAGCGACGGATGGTTTACTTCTCCGGTCTGCTCAATTTGATTGATGAGCGGCAACGCGATGTCGACCGGAATCGAGAAGCCGACCCCTTCGACAGAATCGGTCGCGATTTTCATCGAGTTGATCCCGATCAACTGACCGGATTCATTGATCAACGCCCCACCAGAGTTACCAGGGTTGATGGCCGCATCCGTTTGGATGACTTCGGCATTGAAGTCGGCTTGTCCGTTCTCGTCCGTATCGACCGGTACGAGACGCGACGTCGAAGAGACGATCCCGCGTGTGACCGAGTTCTCAAACTGTCCGAGCGGGTTACCGATGGCGATGACCGTCTGCCCCGGTTTCAATTCGCTCGATTTCCCGATTTTAATCACAGACGATACGTTGTCCGCGTCGACTTCGAGCACGGCCAAATCGTACGTCGCATCGCTTCCCATAAGCTTCGCCTCAGCAGTTGAACCGTCGTTGAACGTGACGGTCAGACGGTC
>NZ_LYTG01000001.1:0-54690 GCF_001816105.1 Exiguobacterium sp. SH31 | reverse complement strand
CTTTTTTATAGATGACCCCTGATCCGACACCCGCTTCGACCGCTTCGTTCGAGAATCCGCTCGCCGCGAAGTTGTTCACGGTCACGACTGCCGGTTGTGCCGCCGCGACCGCATTGGTGACCGATGTGTCTTTGATGTTCGATGAGGTTTGGACAGGCGTCCCGTCTGACGTCACATTCGTGTTCGACGTGACGTCAGGTGCTTGATCGATAAACGGTAACGCAATCGCACCGGTCAACAACGCCCCGGCGACTCCGCCGATGAACCCTGGGAACATGCGGCTCATGAAAGAGGGCCGAGTGACTTGTTCCGCTTGCAGAGGCTCAGGCGCCCGCTTTGACGAACCTAGCTCTGTATCTAACCAATCTTCATGTCGATTTTGTTCATTTGGCCGATCATTTCGTTCCATAACATGTCATCTCCTCAATGATGTTTCCTCTAACTTCTACCCTGATTATAATAGAAGCCGGTACCGTTTCATGGAATTGACGGAACGATTACAAGATTCTTCACAATTTGCGTCAATTTCGTCAGACGATGTCGTTCCGTAACGTGCCGAGCCCGGAAATCGTCACTTCGACCCGGTCTCCGGACTGAAGGTAGACCGGTGGCTTCATCCCATGTCCGACCCCGGCTGGCGTCCCGGTCGCGATGATGTCACCCGCTTCGAGCGTCATCCCTGCTGAGAGCGTCCGAATCAGTTCATCGATCGGTCGGATCATGTCATCTGTCGATCCTAGCTGACGGTTTTCCCCGTTCACGTCTGTGCGGATTGACAGTGGAAATTCGAGTTCTTCCGGCGTGACGATAAATGGTCCGAACGGACAGAACGTGTCGAACGACTTGCCGCGGAAAAACTGGACGTGCTGTTTTTGCACGTCTCGTGCCGTAATATCGTTAATGATGGTATACCCAAAAATGTGATCCTCGACGTCTTGAATGTCGCGTCCTGACTTTCCGATGATGACGGCGAGCTCGCCCTCATAGTCAAGTTGGTCGGTAAGCGCTGCATGACGCTCGACGATGGCTTCAGGACCGACGACCGAGGTCGGCGCTTTCGTGAAGATGACGAGCTTACCGGCTCCCGCCGTATCCATCTCTTTCACGTGCTCCTCGTAGTTTTTCCCGATACAGATGACATTTTTTAGCGGCCGGTATGGCGCTTGAAGTTTGACGTCTTCGAGCGATCGTACGCTTGCGACGTCTAGATCGATATCCGGTTTAAATTCGCGCGCGATCACTTCTAACAATGAGTTCGTATGTAGTTGATCACTGACATCATATACTTGGCCCCCTTCGACCACCCCGACTCTTGTCTCCCCTTCGACTTCATAACTACACCATTTCATAATGATCTCCCCCTTTTTTGTTAGTATACAAAAAATCGGGGCGTTGTCGCCCCGATCACGCTTTGTTCAGAAAAATGATCCGCTGGTTGCTCGACCCCCGGAAACGGAGCGAGCAGTCCATGAGCGGCTGCTCGAAACGCCCGTCGACGAGCACGTCGGCGTGGTCAAGGACGATGTCGATGTCCTCATTTTCTAGCTGTTGTAGCGCCTCGAGCGTGTAGCCAGTATAGATCCAGACGTTCTTCCCGAGTGTCTTGCAACCGCGCACGACCTCCGACAGCTCAGCCGGTTGCAGGAACGGTTCACCGCCCGATATGGTCACGCCTTCCCATGCGGCCGTCTCGACACGGTCCAACAACTCTTCGACCGAGATGTCACGACCGCCTCGCGGATTCCACGATTCAGGGTTGTGACAGCCCGGGCAACGATGTGGACAGCCTGCTGTAAAAATCACGGTTCGAATGCCCGGACCATCGACGACCGATTCTTCAAGTACGGATAGGACGCGCATGATGTTTCACCCTCGCTCGTTCTTCTTCTCGTTTCGCCGAATTCCATCGATCCATCGTCCCGACCAAATAACCGGTGATACGACGGATCCGCTCGATCTGATTTCGTTCCCCGCACGTCGGGCACGACTCGTCGATGATTCCTTCTAGACCGCAACTCCCGCAACGATCGACCGGATGATTGATCGAGCCATAGCCGACGTCATGAGCCCGCATGAGCCGCACGATCGATTCAACCGCTTCCGGGTTATGGGCGAGCGAACCGTCGACCTCGACGTACGTAATATGTCCGGCGTCACATAAGGCGTGATATGGTGCCTCGATTCGAACCTTGTCCCGGATTGAGACGTGTTGATAAACTGGGACGTGGAACGAATTCGTATAAAATGCGCGATCTGTCACACCGGCGATCATCCCGAATTCGTGTTGATCGTTTAACACGAACTTCCCGGACAATCCTTCGGCCGGCGTCGCCAGTAGCGAAAAGTTTAAATCATGATCGTCCCCCGCCTGCCTCATCCGGTTCGCGAGATGGGTCACGATATCAAGACCGATACGTTCTGCTTCCCTCGATTCAACGTGCGTCCCGCCAACGAGGACGCGTAGCGCTTCGGCGAGACCGATGAAGCCGAGCGACAACGTCCCTTGTTTTAACACGTCTCGTAATTCCGATTCAGGCAAAAGTGTCTCACTCCCCCGCCAGACGTGCTGCGCATAAAGAAAGCGGAATTCATCCGCATGTCGCTTGCATTGATAGTCGAAGCGCTCGAGCAATTGCTCGATGGCGATGTCAACGAATCCATCCAACGTCTTATAAAACGACTCGATATCGGATGACACGAGTGCCATCTTCACTAAATTCAACGTCGAGAACGATAAATTACCTCTTCCGATCGACGTCTCTGCCCCATGACGGTTTCCCATCACTCGTGTCCGGCAGCCCATGTAGGCAACTTCTGAAGCATGTGTCCCGTCATAGTACTGAAGGTTGAACGGCGCATCGACGAACGAGAAGTTCGGGAACAACCGCTTGCCCGTCACGCGGCATGCGTGGCGGAACAAATCGACGTTCGGGTCCCCGTCATTGAAATTGACGCCTTCCTTTACTTTGAAGATTTGAATCGGGAAAATCGGCGTCTCCCCGTTACCTAATCCTCGCTCTGTCGCTTTTAACAACTCGCGGATAAACACCCGTCCCCACCGACTCGTGTCGGTGCCGTAGTTGATCGACACGAACGGAACTTGACCGCCGCCGCGCGAGTGCATCGAGTTGGCGTTATGGATAAACGCCTCGCACGCCTGGTACGTCGCCGATACGGTTTCTGCTTCAGCAATCTGTTGTTGTTGTTCCGCCGTCAGCTCAATCGGTAGTCCGTTCAGCCGCTCGAGTTGACGTTCATACGTCTTCTCGACGTAAGGAGCGAGATCGACGTCAAACATCGGGAACGCCTGTCCCCCGTGTTGCATGTTCTGATTCGCTTGAAGAATGATCGAGGCGAGCGCCATCGCTGAACGAATGTCCTGCGGGGGACGAATCGTCCCGTGTCCGGTGTGGAACCCGTTCGCGAGTAACTCTCCGAGCGGGATTTGACAACACGTCGTCGATCCGGTCACATAGTAATCGGCGTCATGCACATATAAGTAATTATCACGGATCGCTAGACGTGACCGTTCCGACAATAGATACGTGGTCGATAATTGTTTTGACACTTCTGAAGATAAGCGCGCTAGTTTGCCGAGTGGCGACTTCCCGTCGACGTTGGCGTTCTCTTGGATCAAATCTTGATCTGGTAGCACACAGACATCATTATAAAGCTGGAGCATGTTCACTCCGCATCACCTCGCTATATATTGATTATTTAACTTCTGATAACCGATAAAAATTCTATATATAGATTATGTCACGTTTTATCGATTTGAGGCACGTCGATATTGTGACAGTTGCAACCGATCCCGAACGTAAAAAAACAGCCGAATCCCTGACGTGGGCTCGACTGTGCGTTTCGTGATGTATGTCATACTTCTTTGGCTGGCTTGACGATTTTCAGTTCGACTTCTTCTTCCTCAGACTCTTGTGCTTCACGCAATCCTTTAGCGTTCAACCATGTATAGATCGCGCCCATGAATAACGCGCCTCCGATAATGTTTCCGAACGTAGCCGGAATCAAGTTGTGGATGGCTCCAGCAAAGCTGATTGCTTCTGGATGCGGAACAACGAGTGTGAGTGCGAACAAGACGAAGTTGGCGATGACGTGATCAAACCCTGAAGCGAAGAAGACGGCCACTAGGAAGATCATCGAGAAGATTTGGGCAAATTCATTTTTCATCTGTTTCGGCAAGAAGATAGCGAGACAGACCATCCAGTTACAGAAGATCGCTCTAAAAAAGATTTCGACTGTCGTATGATGCATCTTGCTCTCGACGACGGCAAATAACCAGTTGTTCATGCCGAGCTCTTGAATGACTCCAGTCGGCGCAAGCAATAAAGCGAAAAGAATGCCGCCGAGCGCGTTCCCGACGAAGCAAAGCAACCAGACGAGCATCGTATCACTCAGCGTCGTATAGCCACGCATCGTTGAAGTCGTAAAATACATCGTATTCCCGGTAAATAGTTCAGCGCCTCCGTAGATGATCATGACGAGCGCGATCCCGAAAGAGAATCCCCCGATGAGCGTCGTAAATGGTGAATCTACAAGATACATGCCGTTGACGACTTTTAATGTGAAGATTGATGCGAACCCGATAAAAATCCCCGCGAGCATTGCCCGTAAAAAATATTCCATCGGCCGATAGTGAATCATCGCTGAGGAAGCCTGTGCTTTCTTCCGTAATGATTCGAGTGCATGGATTTCCATTGATGCCATGTCACAAACCCTTCTTTCTGTTTAAATGAACCATATAATAAGAACAAACATGTGAAATCATTAACAATATAAGCCCGGAGCGACATTTTTGCAACTGCCCATTCGAACTGTTGACACACTTTTCACATCGTAATCGGTTACATTTGTCGGATTTGTGACTAAAAAAAGCGACCCTTCGTAAAGGGCCGCATGAAACCAATTATGCTTTCTCAGAAGAATCTGTCGTCTCATCAGTCGATTTTTCTGGAGCTGAAGCTTCTTCACTTTCAGTTTCCTCTTCTTCGACTGCTACCGGCTCGTTCACTGATGCGATTTGAAGATCGCCTTCAGATAAAATTTCATAATCCTTATTCTCCGGAATGTCAGCAACTGTGAGTGAGTCACCGATCCCTAGCTCACTAACGTCGAGCTCGATTCGCTCTGGGATGTTAGCAGGTGTTGCCGAAACAGTGACTTTATAGAGTGCTTGCGACAAGAAGCCGCCTTCTTTGACACCTTTCGCGTCGCCGACGAGTGTGACGTCTGCTTCAACTTCAGTTGCCTCATCCATTTTGACTGCCATGAACTCGACGTGCTTGTATGTGCTCGTGAACGGGTCAACTTCCGTCCCGTGAACGAGTGTGTTTACTTTCTTGCCGTCGATGTTAAGTTCGATCAAGGCGTTGTCACCGTGTTCACGGAGAATCTTGCGCAATGCCATTTCTTCAAACGCGACTGGTGTGCTTTCGACTTTGTAGCCGTAAACGACACCAAGTACTTTTCCTTCTTTACGCAAGTTTGTTCGAACCGAACGTGGTCGTAATTCTCGTGTCGTTACTTTAAGCGTGTCTGTCATAATCATTTCCCCCTACTGGTTTATGAATCATGTCTACATCTTGAGGGTGAGGCAGTGTGAACTCCACCTCTCAACCTCGATGCGTTTGACGACATGTGTATATTGTTCCCATACCTAAGCATCCATAAACGTTACAGTCGGTTAAAATAAGATTACAACGTTTGTCACATGACACGTTTGAACAACTTCTCGAGTTCATACGTACTCCACTTCACTAAAATCGGACGTCCATGCGGACACGTATACGGGGACGTCGTCTCGCCAAGGTCGCGGATCAACTGTCGCATCATCTCGAGGTTTAACGGATGGTTCGCTTTGATCGATCGTTTGCACGCCATCAGAATCGACGCCTCTTCGCGATATTTAGCGATATCGATTGATCGGTCCCGAATTGCCATCTCGATCAAATCACGGACTGTCCCTTCGAGATCGTGCTGCGGATACCATGTCGGGATTTCCCGGACGAGAAACGTATTGCCTCCGAACGCCTCTAAATCGAGTCCCGCTTCTTTAAGAAGCGGGAGGACTTCTTCGATCGCAAGCGTCTCTTGTTGGGTGAACTCGAGCGTGAGTGGCAACAGCAACAACTGGTACTCTTTTTCAGGCTGGCCGAGTTGGTCATAAAACAGCTCGTACTTGATGCGTTCTTGGGCGGCGTGTTGGTCGATGATGTACATGCCATCGTCCGCGCCGCAGACGATGTAACTGGCATGGAGCTGACCGATGACGTCGAGCTCCGGTAGCCGGCTTTCCGCCTTTTCAAGCCGTGGTTCTTCTAGCCGCACTGTTTCAACCGGTGTCTCTTGAACGAGTGGTGTCGGCGACCAGCGACTCGGAGATGTGACCGGCTCGCGTGGGATCGGATAGTTCCATGCGTTCGGCTCAACTGTTGTGTCTGAGCGTTCGACGGTGAAATCAAGCTTCGATTGCTCTGTCGGAACGGACGGCTGTCTTGGTTTGACCGACGGGATCAACCGTTGCTCCCGAAGTGTCAGCTGAACCGTCTCCCGGATCAGTTGACAGAGTTCCTTCTCTTTTGACAGCCGCACTTCCCGCTTCGTCGGATGAACGTTGACATCAATCAGCATCGGGTCCATGTTCACTTCGAGCACAGCGATCGGGTAACGACCAATCGGCAGAAGCGTATGATAGCCTTCGAGCACGCTTTGCGTGAGCGCGAAATTTTTGATGCTCCGCCCGTTCAAGATCAAAGTCACATACTGTTTATTTGAACGCGTCACTTCGGGCCGCACGAGGTGAGCACTCAAGCTGTAGTCATTCGTCTTGCTCGACGCCGTCACGATTTGGGCGGCGACTTGCCGACCGTAGATCGCGAGCATGACTTGCTTGATGTCCCCGTTCCCGTTCGTTCGGAGCAGCTCCTTGTCTTCATGGAAGGCCGTCAATCGAACTTCCGGGTGTGACAAGGCGATCCGGTTCAACGTGTCGGTGATGCTCGCGAGCTCGGTCGCAGACGTTTTCAAGTATTTCAAACGGGCTGGCGTATTATAGAACAATTGACTGACCGTGATTTCTGTCCCGACGTTCGCAGCAGTCGGTGTTTGCTCGATCACGACGCCGCCATGTAGCGTCATCTCAAAGCCGGCCTCATCAGCCCGGCGCGACTTCAACGTGACGTGACTGACCGATGCGATCGAGGCGAGCGCCTCGCCCCGGAATCCGAGCGTCCGGATCCGGAACAAATCATGTTCGTCTCGTATCTTGCTCGTTGCATGTCTTAAAAAAGCACGGGCCGCGTCATCCTCGTAAAAGCCGTGGCCGTTATCCCGCACTTTGATGAGCCGGATCCCGGCCTCTTCTAGCTCGACTTCCACTTTCGTCGCGCCGGCATCAATCGCGTTTTCGACGAGTTCTTTCACGACCGATGCCGGTCGTTCGACAACTTCCCCAGCCGCAATCCGGTTGGCTAACTGTTCTGGCAACTCTTGAATGATTCCCATCGACTCACCCTTTCTTCGCAGACTGTTGGAGCGCATAGAGCGCCTGCATCGCCTCGATCGGGTTCATCGCTAAAAGATCGAGTTCGAGCAATTGTTGTTTTAACTCATCTTTTGTCTCGAACAAAGAGAGCTGAGCGGTTTCATCACTCGACTTCTTCGTTATCGGGTCAGTCGGGGCAGCGACCCGCTCTTTCTCTTGTTCGAGCTCTGTTAAGATCGTCCGGGCTCGTTCGATGAGCGATTGCGGCAAATCGGCCAGTTCCGCGACGTGGATGCCGTAAGACTTGTCGGCCTTGCCTGGATGAACTTCATGCAAGAAGACGACGCGTCCGTCGCGTTCGATGGCTCGGACGTGGACGTTCTCGAGCGTCGGGATCGTCGTTTCGAGGACGGTCAGCTCATGATAATGCGTCGAGAACAGCGTCTTCGCGCCGATTGAGGAGGCGATATGTTCGACGATCGCTTGCGCGAGCGCCATCCCATCATACGTCGACGTCCCGCGCCCGATCTCATCAAGCAAAATCAGGCTGTTCGCCGTCGCCTCGGTCACGGCCTGGCGCGTCTCGGTCATTTCGACCATAAACGTGGACTGACCGCTCACGAGGTCGTCCGCTGCCCCGATGCGAGTGAAGATGCGGTCAAACAGCGGCAGTTCGGCCGCCTCGGCCGGGACGAACGATCCGATTTGGTGCATGATCGCGATCAACGCGAACTGGCGCATGTACGTCGATTTACCGGACATGTTCGGTCCGGTGATCAACAGCATCTGACGCGAGTCGTCAAGCGTCAAGTCGTTGGCGACATAGTCACCGCGTGGCAGAACCGTCTCGATGACCGGGTGCCGGCCACGATCGATTTGAACGTTTGCGGACGCTGTCGGACGCACGTAGTCCCGCTTTTCGGCGACGATCGCCAAAGCGAGCAGGACGTCAAGTTCACTGAGCGACCGTGCGAGCTGTTGCAACCGTTTCGTCTCGAGTTTGACTCGGTCGCGCAGTGTGACGAACAAGTCATACTCGAGCGTGCAGCTCTTCTCTTCCGCACCGAGGATGAGCGCTTCTTTCTCTTTCAGCTCGGGCGTGACGTAGCGTTCGGCGTTCGCGAGCGTCTGTTTCCGCTCGTACCGACCTTCTTCGAGTAAACGGGCGTTCGCTTTCGTCACTTCGAGATAATACCCGAAGACACGGTTGTAGCCGATCTTTAGTGACTTGATCCCGGTCGCGATCCGCTCTTGTTGCTCCAGGTTCGCGATCCACGATTTCCCGTTCGCTTTCGCTTCAAGCAACTGATCGAGCTCTTCAGAATAGCCTTTGCGAATCATTCCGCCTTCTTTCGTCGAGATCGGTGGAGATTCGACGAGCGCCGCTTCAAGAAGCGCCGCCAAGTCTTCGAACGTGTCCAAGTCCTCATGGATATGATGCAACCGGCTTGATGCGACCGCTTCGAGCATCACGCTCAAAGCCGGGATGCGTGCTAGTGTGTCGCGCAATTGTACGAGATCGCGCGCGTTCGCCGTCCCGTAACCGACTTTCGCGACGAGCCGCTCGATATCATAGACGTGTTTCAATTCGGCCCGGAGTTGGTCGCGCAGCATGAAATCATCAAGTAAGTTCTCGACCGCGTCTTGACGCTCATGGATCGCTTGCTCTGTATAGAGCGGTTGTTCGAGCCAACGCTTTAAAAGACGTCCACCCATAGCGGTCGTCGTCTCGTCAAGCAGTGATAAGAGTGAGCCTTTCCGTTCTCCGGAGCGGGCCGAGCGGAACAGTTCTAAATTGCGTGCCGTATTCGGGTCGAGCTGCATGTGGGACTCGACCTCATAGGCGATCGCCGGCTGCAAGTGGTCGAGCGCCCGCTTTTGCGTCCGTGTCAAATAGGCGTACAGCAAATCAAACGCGCTCACTTGGGCGTCGTCTTTCGCCGATGCGGACAGTTCGCTCGACCGGCGTTCGACTTGAATCGACAGCGGGATCCCGAGCGGCTGCAACATGTCCGCGAGCTGGTCATCATCGACTAATATCTCACTCGGGACCAATCCTTCGACTTCACGGAGGACCGCTTCTTTCGTCGGCAACGTCGTCAGCCAAGATTCACCTGTCGTCACGTCACCACGGGCGACCCCGTAGGTTTCACCAACTTTGGCGACGGCGACCAAATAACGGTTGTCTTTGTCTCCGAGCGCGGCCATGTAAGTACCTGGCGTGATGACTTGGATGACTTCCCGCTTCACAAGGCCTTTTGTCGCTTTCGGATCTTCCATCTGCTCACAGATCGCGACGTTGAATCCTTTTTCGATCAACTGCTCGATGTAGACGGCTGCCGAGTGATGCGGGACTCCACACATCGGGATCGGATGCTCTGCGTTTTTGCCGTTTTTCGCGGTGAGCGTCAATTCGAGTTCTTTCGCCACGATTTGGGCGTCTTCAAAAAAGAGCTCGTAAAAGTCACCGAGCCGGTAAAATACAAAGGCGTCAGGATAATCTGCCTTGATTGAAAAGTATTGCTTCATCATCGGTGTCTGATGTATCGCTTCCATTTCGTCTCACCTCTATAAAGTAGAACAGCTGACCAAAGGCCAGCTGTTGTTTTTTAGTATCCGCAACCGCCGCGTGATTTCTCCGCTGCCATGCCGCTTCCTGTTTTACCTGCGAGTACGTCGCCTTCCGTCGCTTCGATGATTCGGTCCGTCACCGAGTTGGCGAGCGTCACCGTCACGTATTGAAGGAGGTCGTTCACTTCGACTTGTGTCTCTTGGAACGCCTGGACGACCGGAATCGAATCGAGTTCGTCCATTGCCTTGTCGATTTTTAGTTCGACTTTGGCAAGCGCTTCGGTCTTCCCGTAATGCTTGCAGTTGACCGCTTCTTTTTGTAAATATTTGATCCGTTTGATCAACGTTTGGACGCGTTCACTTTCGTTCACTTTCGTTTCCGCTTCTTTGAAGCGGGCCACTTCTGGAGTCTTTGCCAAAAGGTCGGCTAATTCTTTCGCTTTTTCAATCACTTGTTGGTCAGTCACCATCGTAAACCCCTTTGCACGCTATAATGTTATCGCACGTTTTCATGTGCGCATGTATTCTTCAACATTCTACCATGAACTTCTGGCGAACGGTACCGCACTGCTTTAGGAAGATTTTGTTCTTTCCCGCGTCATATCGACATGCGGGATACCGTCTTCTAAGTATTCTTCACTCGTTCGCGAAAAGCCGAAACTCGCATAGAACGGTTCGACGTATGTCTGAGCTTGTAAGTAGAGCTCGACGGACCCGAAGTCAATGACAGCTTCTTCCATTAGCCTGCGCGAGTACCCTTTGCCTCGATGTGACGCTTTCGTGACGACACGACCGATGGCGATCGGCGTTTCTTCGACGAGAACTCGGAGTGCGGCGACCATCACACCGTCTTCTTCGATCCAGTAATGATGCGCCGTGACATCTTTCCCGTCGACTTCCTGATACGGACAATCTTGCTCGACGACGAACACCTCGGTCCGCAGCGCCAACAGATCATACAGTTCTTTCGTCGTCAGCTCATTAAATGTTTTCTTATGCATGACACCGTCTCCTTCATTATAGCTTTGCACCGAGCGCACGTCCGACGTGCAACCCGCTCGTCATTGCCCCGATCGTCCCCGCTCCCGGGAACACCGTATCCCCGCACACGAAAAAGTTCGGTAGCGTCGTCCGATAGCTCGCGGCATGGAACAGAGCCTGACGCGGTGTTTGTGCATAGCCGCCGACAGCACCGTGCGGTCGTCTCGTATATTTCACCCACGCTCCTGGACCCCCGGGAAGGAGGACCGCTGATTCGCCCGTCCAGTCCGGAAACGCCCGCTTCACGGCCGAAATGAGACGCTCGGTCCATATTGCTTCTAGTTTCTCATAGGTGGCCCTGTCTTTCCAATCGTCCCACTCTGATAAATCGATATGCGTCGAGACCGTCACGGTCCGTTCGGGGAGAGACGTCCGTAACACGTCGTCCTCGGCCGACATCGAGATGAAGGCATGGCCGGACGGCAAGTCGTCCGTATACACTTGTTGGAATAAGGGCCGGTCCAGACAGACGCGCTCGGGCAACGTCACGTATAGACTGAACGTGCCCCATTGCGATTGCTTCAACTGACGTCGATATTGCCCGGCAAATCGACGCTCGTCAGCACCGCTCAGCAAGCGATGTGTCGCCTCGAGCGGGATCGCGGCAACGACGACGTCGACGATCTCAAGCCGGCCCCGGCGATCGGTCAATAACCAGCCGTCGGCGACGCGCTCAATTCTCATGATTTGACGACCAAGCAGCGTCGTGCCTCCGCTATGTCGAATCGAGCGTTCCAAGGCGTGGGCGAGTGTGTACAATCCACCTTCGACGTAAAATGCCCCTTCATGATAAATCGATAGCGCGACGGTCGCGAGCAAGTGACTCGCCTCGCGTGCCCCCGTCTGTAAACTATCGAGTAAAATGCCATCGATGAATTGCTCGAACGGTGTCCCGCCCAACCGATGACGTCGCAACGTTTCATGTAGCGGACGATATAGTTTTACGAGTGCCGCTACTTGATTCGGCCGAAATCCGCGAAATGCGGTCAGCGCATCGTCAAGCGTCCGGAGCGGTAAAGCCGGCAATCGCTCGAACAGCGGTCGGATTCTATCAAAATCCGTCCATACTTCTTGAAAGAATGACCGGATATCAGACTGCAGTTCCGGAAACTTCGCGCTCAGTTCATCGAGAAACGCTTGGCGCGCTTGATAGTAGACGACCGTTCGATCACTCAGATGGACATGCATTACTTCGTCGAGCTTCTCGACTGCGACCGCCTCGTCTAAGTAGTCGAGCACGCGTTGATGGAGTCCGCCTCGTTCGAACCCCATCCCGAGCGTCGCCCCCGCCGGGAAACGGTAGTCCCCGCGGTCAAACTTACCGGCACATCCGCCCCATTCGCGCGATGATTCAAACACGATCACGTCATGTCCCGATCGACTAGCGAGAGCCGCCGTTGTCAATCCGGCAATTCCCCCGCCGATAACCCCAATCTTCATCCCAATCCCCTCCTGAATTCATCATACATCCGGTCGTCCTATTTTTGACGATTGAACGTGCTGCTCGTGACATTTTTCAAGTGTCAGGCAGGGTTCTGACAAATTATGGCGAAAAAACTCGATAAAGGACAGGTGAAGCCATATGCAAAGTCGGGTCATCATTTATTTGCTCATCCCTATCTTGATCTTTATCGGGATTCTCATCACACCGCCATCGGAAGAATCGCAAAAACTCGCGACGATGACGGCCGTCAACATTCAAGAGATGATTCCATATGAACGAGAATACACGGCGCAAGAAGTTTTATTCGAAGCGAATCAAAACGATCATGAGGCCGTGATTGAGGAATGGCGGCTCGAACGTGGAGCCCGAACGACGTACAGTTACGTACTACGACTACAAGGTTTCGAGACAGTCATCCAAGTTGACGCCGGTGCGGCTAACACCCGGTCTGACGGCTATTACGCGATGCAGGCCCACAGTCCGATTTATGAGGCGGACGAGCCGCTGTCGATCGGCTATCCAATCATTTTATTCGCTTCCGAGCAACGGCTCGTATTGAATCAGATGGAAGTGCGTGTCATGTATGAAGAAGACGGCGTGATTGAGAAATGGCGTATCCTTCAATCGGAATAATCACCATGACACAGACAAAATTTATTGAATGAATAGTGAACACCGGAGGGACATATGCAAAAAATATTAATTATCGGCTCTGGTGGATCGGGAAAGTCGACGCTTGCACGGAATATTAGCTCGCGACTCGGCATCGAAGCCCACCATTTGGACGCATTATTATGGAAACCGAATTGGGTTCCTGCCACGAGACAAGAACAGATTGTAATCCAAACCGAGCTAATCGAACGAACGTCCTGGATTATCGACGGCAACTACGGCGGCACGCTCGACTTGAGAATGGAAGCGGCCGATACAATCCTCTATCTCGACTTGCCACGGATCGTTTGTACATATCGCGTCCTGAAACGAATGATCAAATATAAAGGCAAGGCAAGACCGGACATGGGAACTGGTTGTGAGGAGCGGTTTGATCCGAAATTCTTGAAGTGGGTATGGAATTACCCAAAATCGCAGCGCCCGGATGTGTTGCATCGCTTGCAATCGAGCCGTGCCAATCAGAACATCATCATCTTACGTTCACGGGCGGAAGTTCGTGATTTTTTGACGTCGATTAACCAAGGAGAAAACGATGACATCGAGACTTGAGCCAATCAATGCGGCAAAAACATTTATCACTGTGCATTTCCCCCACTGTCAGGCGGCGGTGTTAGCAGGAAGCATCGTCCGGGGCGAAGCAACGGAAACGTCTGACTTAGACATAGTCGTCTTCGATCAAACGCTCGTCTCGTCTTACCGTGAATCGCTGATCGAATACGGATGGCGCATCGAGCTATTCGCCCACAACTTGACGTCCTACCGCGCCTTTTTCGATCAAGATCGCCAACGCGCCATGCCGTCCTTACCGACGATGGTAGCGGAAAGCGTCGTATTGAAAGATACAGGCGTGATCGAAGCCATCAAACGTGAAGCTAAAGACTTACTCGAGCGCGGCCCAGATGTGTGGTCTGATGAGACGATTGAGATGAAACGATATTTTTTGACAGATGCGCTCGATGACTTGATTGGCTGTCAAAATCGGCAAGAAGGTCTGTTCATCAGCAGTACGATCGGGGATTTAATCTGCGAATTCATCTTGCGCACGAACGGAAAATGGACGGGTACATCAAAATGGGCGTACCGCGCCCTCGCCCGCCACGACAACGAGTTGGCTCATCAACTTGTAGCTGCTCTCGAGTCGTATTATCGAAACAATGAAATTGACGACCTCGTATGCTTCGTTGACGAGGCGATGTTGCCGTTCGGTGGCAGGTTATTCGCCGGTTTCAGCCGTGGTAAATCAAACGAAAAGTGAGGTGAGACCATGTTCTTTTTACAAATGTCCGGATTTCCGGGCTCCGGCAAATCGACGCTGGCCCGTGCCATCGCTCCTCAGCTCAATGCGGTCATCGTCGACCATGACGTGACGAAGACAGCCTTGCTCGAATCAATGGTGGATCATCCGCTTGACCCGGCACTGGCCGGAAAAGTCGCCTATGACATCGATTGGGCGCTTGTTGCGTTCAATTTGTCACTAGGCCGGAACGTTATTCTGGACAGCCCTTGCCTGTATGATGTGATGCTTGAACGCGGATTGGCACTCGCCGAAAACCATGGCGCCACTTATCGCTACGTCGAGTGTGTCGTCGACGACGTCGATGAAATCAATCGCCGCCTTTCCGAGCGCGAACGCAAGATTAGTCAAATCGAATCCGTTTCCCCGGACGATTTTCATCGAACTGTCGCAAAGCGTAAAAAACCCGACTTTATGCATACGCTTACAATCGATGCAAATCGCCCAATCGAGACCTATTTGACCGACGTCATCAGCTACGTGCAGCAGATTGACGGATGATCCTTGTCATCCAGTTTAAAGCGGACTGGATGATTTTTTTTAGCTTTTCTGTATTTTTATACTTTACAATTAATAATTATACAATTACACTTAGTCTCATATCTTGAAGGAGGAATTCATACATGAAAAAGTGGATCGTTACAGGGGGACTAGTCGCAAGCGCATTATTAGCGGGATGCAGCCAAGAGACAACGGGAGAAGAAAAAAAGACACTCGTCATGGGAACGAGTGCCGATTACTTCCCGTATGAGTTCGTTGATACGGCGAACGGGGATGAGATCGTCGGTTTCGATATCGAGATCGCTGAAACGGTCACAGAGCGTCTCGGCTATGAGTTAAAGATTGAGGACATGGACTTCGGTAGTTTGCTCGGAGCCTTGAACGCCGGACGGATCGACTTTGTCATGGCCGGCATGACGCCGACCGAAGAGCGGAAAGAAAATGCGTCGTTCTCGGACATCTATTTATCGGCAACGAACTTGATCATGACAAAAGATGAATCGCTAAAAGAGATCGAAGCGCTAGCCGGCAAGAAGATCGGCGTCCAGACCGCTTCAATTCAAGAGACTATCGCTCAAGACCAAGCACCTGACGCTGAACTCGTCTCATTGAATAAGATTCCAGAAATCGTTCAAGAGTTGAACACGGGCCGCATCGACGCGATGGTCATCGAAGACACGGTCGCTCAAAAATACTTAGACCAAGACGCAGGTCTTTATACGTTCGCGCTTAAAGAAGACGGCGAAAAAGGATCGGCGGCCGCTTTCAAATTGGAAGACGACTTGCGTGATCAGTTCAACGATGAGCTGAACAAGATGATCGACTCAGGCGAGATCGATAAACTCGCTAAAAAATGGTTCTCGATGGAGCCGACGGAATGAGGCAAGTCGATCTCCCAATCTATCCCGTCACTTATCCGGAAGGACATCGGTTGAATCAAAACGAAAGCCAGTTCCCGGTGCCGAAGCGATTGCATGAACAGCTGGCAACAATCTCGTTCCATGACCTGCATGAGTATCCGGTCCAACCGATCGATGAACTGTTCACCCGCTACGCGGCCTATGCTGGCGTCGAACCGAACCAGTTGCTCGTAGGCTGTGGCAGTGATGAGATGATTCACGTCGTCACGCAGGCGCTCTTGTCACCAGAAGACGTCGTCTTGTCACCGAGTCCTGACTTCGCGCTCTACCCGATCTTCACGACGATCGCACACGGTCGGCATGTTCAGGCGGACGATTTATCGTATGAGGCGCTCGCCCTGGCGATTCAGCAACATGCACCGAAGCTGTTGCTGTTGTCGAACCCGAACAATCCGACCGGTAAGTTGTGGACGGTCGGTGAGTTGACCGAACTGGCAGGCCTCGTCCCTTATTTAATCGTCGACGAGGCGTATATCGATTTCACGCCTGCATCAAGTATCGTCAATCACTTGAATGAACTGACGAATGTGATCGTCTTACGGACGCTATCAAAGGCGTTCGGCTTAGCCAACGTCCGTCTCGGGTTTATAATCACGACGACCGAACTCGCTCAGTATTTCCGGCAGTTCGTCCCCCCGTTCAATATAAGCGGTGTGAGCGCGAAAATTGCCAACGTCTTTTTGACTGATGCGACCTACTTGGACGAGTCAATCGCTTGGCATCACGACATGCGCGTCAAGTGGTCAGAGTTACTCGGGACGATCGGTCAAGTGCAGCCAGCTGAGGCGAATTTTTTATACGTCACACTCGACCAATCCGAAGCGGTTTGGTCCCACTTAGCCGAGCACGGCATCCATACGTCGCGGCAACCGGACGGGATCCGCGTCACGCTCGGGAACGAGCAAGCACTTGCCCTTGCTCGACAAACATTGATGGCTTGGGCGCACGCATCCGAAACAATTTCATAACTAAAACTAAAAACAGGACCCGGGTCCTGTTTTTAATTTGGGTCAATATTTTTTATGCACGACGCATCATTTGTTGACTTTATAATCATTCCCCATCAAAATTCAATTTGCTGTCTGTATATCTAACTTTAACGATATATTTTCAATATTAGACAAGCTCGTTTCCATTGAAACAGAATTGAGGACATCAAATGATTTCACGAAATGAACCGGTCGAATCGAGATGGGGACGCAATCGCATCGGAAATCGTTGGTATTGGACGATTTTGACTCGCTTTTGGTTGGCACACGGTTTTTCATGGCTCTGGTTATTGTTTTCTATCTACATCTCTTTACCTTGGTTGACCGATTTGGCTGTACTGACGAATTGGGTGCTCGCCTTGTTCATCATCGGCGGTATCGCTTACGTTCCGGGCTATTTGATGGCGTTCTTGCTCGCTAGTCTCGTCCTCGATCGGCAGCCGCCGTTCACAAACGAACATCCGGACGAAGCCGTGACGGTCATGATTGCCGCCTACAACGAACAATCATCCATCTACGAGACGATTCGTTACGTGGCACTGCAAGACTACACGGGCCCGCTCCAAGTATTCGTCATTGATAACAACTCAAGCGATGCAACATCAGCCGAAGTGATGCGGGCGCAAGAAGATTTCGACTTACAAATCGAGCTATTGCATGAACCGAGAGCCGGCAAGTTCCAAGCGCTCAATTACGGTTTAACGAAAGTGACTACCTCATACATCATCACGCTCGATGCCGATACGTTGATTCATCCGTCCGCGATTCGCTATTTGGTCGCACGGCTCGTGTCGAGTCCAAAAGACGTCTGTGCCGTCGCCGGCAGCATGCTCGTTCGCAATAGCCGCAGTTCGTTTTGGACACGGCTTCAAGAGTGGGATTATTTTCTCGGCATCGCATCAATCAAGCGGCTTCAAGGGCTTTACCAAGGGACACTCGTCGCTCAAGGTGCGTTCAGTTTGTATGAGACCGATGCCGTCAAACGAGTCGGCGGTTGGCCCGACGCGATCGGAGAAGACATCGTTCTCACGTGGCGTCTCCTTGAAATGAAACGTCGCGTCTATTTCGAACCGCTCGCCGTCGCGTTCACGGACGCGCCTGAATCGTTCCGCCATTTCGCGCGTCAACGGTCGCGTTGGGCCCGTGGGATGATCGAGGGATTGCAAGAAGTGAAACCGTGGCGTCAGCCCCAGCTTTATACGAAGTACTTGACCGGGGTCAATTTGATCATGCCGTATCTCGATATCGCCTTCACGTTCTTCTGGATCCCAGGTCTCGTTCTCGCTCTGTTCGGTCATTATTGGATCGTTGGACCGATGACGCTTCTCGTCCTGCCATTGACCGTCCTTAGCTATGGACTGCTCTACTTCTACCAACGCGATTACGTTTTCAAAAACTTGAACTTACGGGTCCGCAAAAACTTCTTCGGATTCCTCTTTTTTGTTGTGAGCTATCAATTGTTCATGTCCCCGATTTCCGTTTGGGGTTACGCCCAAGAAACGCTCAACGTAAAACGAGTCTGGAAATGAACAATGACCTTTCCGAACGAGTTCGGAAAGGTCATTTTAAGATTCATGGAATTAGCTTGATCACTCGGGCCGGATTGCCTCCGACGACGGCACGGGCCGGCACATCTTTCGTCACGACCGCACCTGAGGCGATGACCGCATCGTCCCCGATCGTCACACCCGGATTGATGATGGCCCCGCCACCGATCCAGACGCGATGTCCGACCGTGACCGGTTTGCCATACTCGAGGCCCGAGATCCGTTCCGTCGGGTCGAGCGGATGTGTTGCTGTATAGATATGGACACCTGGAGCAAGCATACAATCATCTCCGAATCGAATCGGACAGATATCTAAAAACACGCAGTCAAAGTTCGCAAAAAAACGGTCCCCGAGATGAATGTTGTATCCGTAGTCACACTTGAACGTCGGTTCGAGGTAGAACGATGCCCCGGTCGAACCGAACAGTTCGCCGAGTACTTGCTTGCGGACGTCGAGCTCATCGATCCCAGACTGATTGAACCGCTCCGTCAGACGTCGTGCCTGTCGCCGGTCAGCGACGAGTTCTGCATCACCAGCCAAATATAGTTCACCTTGAATCATCTTTTCTTTTTCTGTCATATTTTTGCCTCCATTCTATTTTATTATAGAGGAATATTGGCGAGAATAGGGAATAGGAAAATGGACGAATCAGAGGAGGTAATTGACTATGAAACGCATTCTTGATTGCAAAGCGAGTGATTTCTTGACGTTCAACCGTAACGATTTGATTGAGTCGATCCGAAAAGCCGAAGGCCGGACCGTGCTCGCCGAAGTCATTCCGACCGTGCAGCCGCTCTATCCCGAAGTGACGAACGCCGAGCTCGCCCGAGCGTTCGGTGCCGACATGATCTTGCTCAACATGCTCGACGTGTTCCATCCGTACATAAAGGGGCTTGAAAGCCACGCCCTATTCGGCGACATACCGGGTGAGACGATGTCCGACAATCCGATCACGGAATTAAAACGGCTGATCGGACTGCCGGTCGGTGTCAATCTCGAGCCTGTCGACTTCAGCGAGAAGTCCTCGGACATGTTCGACGTGAAACAAGGCCGACTGGCGACGCAGGAAGCGTTCGCCCGCGCTTCCGAACTTGGGATCGACTTCGTCTGTTTGACCGGTAATCCGAACACCGGTGTCACGAATGAGGCCATCGAAAAGGCGATCATCACGGCCCGATCGGAATTTGCCGGCGTCATCATTGCCGGGAAGATGCATCAAGCGGGTGTCGGTAACGTGATCGACCGTGATGCGTACGTCCGCTTTGCCGAAGCTGGTGCCGACATCATCTTGATTCCCGCGCCAGGAACCGTCCCAGGTGTCCGTGAAGACGAGTTCTATCACGTGACGCAAGAAATCCAAGCACTGAACAAGCTCGTCTTGGCCGCCATCGGAACGTCACAAGAAGGCGCCGACGAAGGGACAATCCGCGACATCGCCTTATCATCAAAACGCGGCGGTACCGACATCTTCCATATCGGCGACGCCGGTCTGTCCGGAATCGCCACACCTGAGAATATTCAAGCGTTGTCGATCGCTATCCGTGGACGCCGTCATACGTACATTCGTATGGCCGCTTCCGTCAATCGTTAACCAGAAAGGGAAGGAAGCCGCGGCTTCCTTCCCTTTGTCTGTCACCATTCCGTGACGTCGCGGCGCGGTTTCGCCGGTGTCGTCGTCCCATGCCGTTCGGCGAGCAACGTCTCGACGTCATGTAAGGAGACGCCTTTGGCTGCGAGCAAGACGAGCAAGTGGTACAACAAATCAGCCGTCTCTTCGACCAAGTCTTCATCGTTCAATGCAGCAATGACGACCTCGAACGACTCTTCCCCAAACTTTTTCGCGATTTTGTCTAACCCTTCATCAAACAAGTACGACGTATAAGAACCTTCTTTCGGCTCTGTCTTTCGTTCTTGAATCAGTTTTTCGAGTTCGTTGATCATGTGTTCACCTCCGTAAAAAAGCAACTGCGATTTCCGGTATGACACGTCGGTCCGTTCGCATGGACGCGGACTAACAGCGCGTCTTGATCGCAATCGACATGGATGCTCTCAAGGTCGAGCGTGTTGCCGCTCGATTCACCTTTCATCCAAAGCCGCCCTTTCGAACGTGACCAGAACGTGACGATATTCGTCTCAAGCGTCTTCTGAATCGCCTCATCGTTCATATAACCTAGCATGAGCACGGCGTTATCTTCCGTCGAAACGATAATCGCCGGGATTAGTCCGTTTGCGTTGTAACGAACCGCATCGGCAAGTTGTTCGCGCTGCATACGTGCTTCACCTCTTCTACTGTCGTTTTTCGGTCGTGCAAGATCGAAGCGAGTAAGGCGGCGTCGACTGTTTCAAGTGCCTCGACGACGTGTTCAGCGTTCCCGGCCCCGCCTGAGGCGATGATCGGGATATCGACCGCTGCCCGTAGCAATTCGAGAATTTTTAAATCATAGCCACTCTGTTTCCCGTCTTGGTTCATCGACGTGACGAGCAGCTCCCCGGCCCCGAGTTCAGCGACGCGCTTGGCCCAATCGACTGCCGTCAGCTCGGTCCGGTGTTTCCCGCCGTACGTGTATACGTAATAGTCACCTTCTTCGAAACGGATGTCGATGGCGACGACGATACACTGGGAACCGAAACGTTCGGCTGCCCGCTTGATCAAGTCAGGTGACTCGACGGCGAGCGTGTTGAGCGACACTTTGTCGGCTCCTGCTTTGAGCAGGGACGAGATGTCTTCAAGTGAACGGATGCCGCCCCCGACCGTGAGCGGGATGAACACTTTTCGGGCGACGGCACTGACGACGTCAAGCATCGTCTGTCTTCGTTCCGTGCTTGCCGTAATGTCTAGAAAGACAAGTTCATCCGCACCTGAGGCGTCATAGTACTTGGCAATCTCGACAGGGTCACCGATGTCACGCAGTTCGACAAACTCGATGCCTTTGACGACACGTCCGTCTTTCACGTCTAAACATGGGATGATTCTACGCTTTAGCATGTCGCGCCTCCCATTCGATCAAGTCGTCAAGACTGACTTTGCCAGACAAAAGCGCTTTCCCGACGACCGCCTCATCAATTCCGGCCTCACTCAGTGCCTTGACGTCGGCTTCGGTCGTGACACCGCCCGAGGCGATGAGCGTGACCGAGACAGCTTCCCGGAGCGCCTTCATGCGCTCTAAGTTCGGTCCGTTCAGTTTCCCGTCCGAACCGATGTCCGTGTAAAGAATCGTCTCGACCCCGCGGCTGGCGAGATCGATGGCCACATCGATGTCTTTTAGTTCGGTCGCGTCTTGCCAGCCGTTGATGGCGACGATGCCGTCATAGGCGTCAAGGGCGACGGCGACACGACTCCCGTACTTGGCGAGTGCCCGGTCCAGGAAATCAGGATCGGTGAACGCCTTCGTACCGAGCAGGACACGGTCCACACCAGTAGCCATGACAGCATCAAGCGCTGCTTCGGAGCGAATCCCTCCACCCGTTTGGACGAAAAAGCCGCACGATTTGGCGAAACGGACGACATCGAGATGTTTCGGCTCACCAGCTTTCGCTCCTTCTAAATCGATCAAGTGGAGCATCGGGACGCGCCCGGTCCATTCTTTTAACTTCTCATACGGGTCGCCGTATTGCTCTTCCGTGTTGAAATCTCCTTCAGTCAGGCGGACAATCTTGCCGCCGATTAAGTCAATTGCCGGTAGCAGTTTCACGTTCGACCGCCTCCTTCCATTCTTTTAATAAGCTGAGTCCGAACGCGCCGCTCTTCTCCGGGTGAAATTGCATCCCGGTCACGAGACCTGATCGGACGATGGCCGGTACGCGCTCTCCCATATAGTCAGCTGAGGCGACGATATTGTCGTCAGCGGTCACGACGTGATATGAGTGGACGAAATAGACGTCCTCGTCGCGTAAAATCGAGTTCCAACCGACGTGAGGCAACCGTTTGGCCCGCATCCGTTCGACCCGTCCTTCAATCAAACCAAGTCCTGGCGTCGGCATGCCTTCCGTGCTCGACTCGAATAACAGTTGCATCCCGAGACAAATCCCAAGCAACGGCTTCTCTGTCGCCACTCGCTTGAGCAACGGAATGAGTCCCGTGTCCTCAAGCGACTGCATCGCTTGCGGGAACGCACCGACGCCAGGCAAGAGGATGGCGTCGGCCGCTTCGATTTCAGCCGGATCGTTCGTGATCGTGACGTAACAACCGATCGCTTGTAGCGCCCGTTCGACGTTGAAGACGTTTCCCATGCCGTAGTCAATCACCGCGACGTTCATCCTTCGATCCGTCCTTTCGTCGAAGGGAGGCGGTCGAGCCCGTCTTTCCCGATCGCTTCGGCGAGGGCGCGGCCGAACGCTTTGAACAGCCCTTCGATCATATGGTGCGAGTTCGAGCCGTATAACACGTCAAGATGGAGCGTCAACCGCGCGTTCATCGCGACGGCGCGGAAGAACTCTTCCGCGAGTTCCGTGTCGAAGTCACCGAGCTTCGGATTGTTGATTTCAGCTCGGTAGACGAGGAACGGGCGTCCCGAGACGTCGATGACGGCCCGGGCGAGTGTCTCGTCCATCGGCAAGTAGCTCGTCCCGTAGCGACGGATCCCGACTTTGTCCCCGAGCGCTTCTAAGATCATCTGCCCGAGGGCGATGCCGACGTCTTCGACCGTGTGGTGCGCATCGACCCATGTGTCCCCTTCGACTTGCACCGTTAAGTCGATGCGGCTATGGAAGGCGAACAGTGTCAACATATGGTCGAAAAAGCCGACGCCTGTCTTAATGTCACTTTGACCTGTACCGTCTAAATCGAGGCGAAGCTCGATGTTCGTTTCTTTCGTCTCACGTTTAATTTCAGCTGTTCTCAAAAGAAGTCACCTCTTCTAACATTTGTTTGATGAATCGATACGCCTCGTCCGTCCCCGCACTGACGCGCAGTCCGGTCGGAAACGCACGGACGTGGACACCGTAAGCGAGGAACCGTTCGGCCCATAGCTCACTATCGGGCGTCTCGACGTATAGGAAGTTGGCCCGGCTCGGCCAGACGTTGCCGATTGGCGCGAGCAGTCGTTCAAGCTTTTGACGTTGCCCGTTATGGAAGGCGACGGACTGGGCGATATAATCCGGGTCGTCAAGGACGACGGTCGCAACAGCCGCGCTCAATCCGCTGACGTTAAATGGCGAGCGGAACCGGTCGATCTTCTCGATTAAATCGGGATGGGCGATCATAAAGCCGATCCGTAAGTTCGCGAGTCCGAACGCTTTCGATAACGTCCGCAAAATGATGACGTTCGGGTAATCCGCGAGTCGCGACTTGAAGGAATCACTCATCGTGAAGTCGATATACGCCTCGTCGACGACGAGGTACGGGACTTGTTTCGCGATCATTTCTAATTGATCGAGCGTCCACATCTTCCCGGTCGGATTGTTCGGGTTCGACACGAGCACGAGTTTCGGTTCGTTCGCTTCAATCAATCGAAGCAATGAATCGATCGTTAGGCCGTCTGCCTCAGGTTGGAAGAACTGGCCCCGGGCGATGTGCGCGTAAATGCCGTACATCGAAAAGTCGGGTGCCGGTGCCAAGACGACGTCTTCTGTGTCGAGAATGGCTTGACAAAGTATGGCGAGCAGCTCATCGCTGCCGCTCCCGACCATCAATTGGTCAGGTTGTACACCCGCATAAGTCGCATAGCTAGTTTTAAGGGCCGTCAGCTCATCGACCGGATAACGGCTGAGTGAGCGGAGCGTCACGAGCTGAATCGCTCGTTGCAAGCGCTCCGGCAGCTCGAATTGACTCTCGTTTTGATTTAGCGCGTATCCGCTCACCGCATGTGGGACATAGCGCGGGATCGCTGTATAGTTACGTCTCATACGTCCTCCAATCGGACCGCCATCGCTCGGGCGTGTCCTTCAAGCTGTTCTTGTCTCGCGATTCGGATCGCGGCGCGTGTGACCGCTTCGTCGATCGCTGTCATCTCGAGAAACGTCTGTCTGCGGTAAAAATCATCGACCGACAGTCCGCTCGAGAAGCGGGCCGTCCCGCTCGTCGGCAAGACGTGGTTCGGTCCGGCAATATAGTCACCGAACGCCTCGGCCGCCTCATGGCCGAGGAAGAACGAGCCGCCGTGGCGAATCTGTGCCATATAATCGGCTGGATCTGTCACCGCAAGTTGCACGTGTTCGGCCGCCATATCGTTCGCGTAGCGAATTGCTTCTGCTTTCGTTTTGACGAGGACGCCTCCGCGCTTGAGCGCTTCGACTGCAATGTCGCGACGTGGCAGATCGAGCAGTTGCTTGTCCAGCTCAGACCGAATCGCTTCGGCCTGTTCACTTGTCGTCACGAGGGCGAGTGCTGTCGCTTCGACGTCATGCTCGGCTTGCGCGAGCAGGTCAGCTGCGATCCATCTAGGATTGGCCGTTTCGTCGGCGATGATCAACACCTCGGACGGACCGGCGACGGAATCGATCCCGACGAAATGCGAGACGAGTGACTTCGCGGTCGCCACATAAGCGTTGCCCGGCCCGACGATCTTATCGACGGCCGAAATCGTCTCGGTGCCGAACGCGAGTGCGGCGACGGCTTGGGCGCCACCGACGAGATAACATTCGTCGGCACCGGCAATCTTCGCGGCAATCAACAGCGATAAGTCGATCCCGCCTTGTTTCGGTGGCGTCACCATGACGACCCGCTTCACTCCGGCCACTTTCGCTGGGATGATGTTCATCAACACACTCGACGGGTAGACCGCCGTCCCGCCAGGCACATAGACACCGACCGAATCGAGCGGCATGAACCGACGACCGAGCCGGAACATCTCATCTTCGAAGACGTCGTCTTGACGCTGTTGCCGCGCATGAAACGTACGGATCCGTTCGGCCGCGAGCGTTAGCGCCTCGGTCAATTCCCGATACGCCTCCGGCGGTTCAAACGTCTCAAGGTCGACCGTTTCAATCACATCGACCCCGTCAAATTGCGTCGTCCATTCGAGGAGCGCCGCGTCACCTCTCGCCTCAACCGATTCTAAAATCGGTTTGACGGCTTCTGCCCACTGTTCTCGGCGCGTGCGATTCGTTTGTCCGTTCATCTGTCTGCCTCCTTGCTCAACCGACGAATCCACGCTTTCAATTCGTCCGGGTCGTTCGCGAGCGCTGTCTCGCTCGTGATGAATTTCGCGTTAACCGTGAAAATCGTCTCATATTCTTCTAAATCGTTCGCGCGAAGCGTCGCCCCCGTCTCGACGATATCGACGATGCAGTCGGCGAGACCGGTCAACGGTGCGAGTTCGACCGAACCGTTCAAAGCGATCACTTCGACGTTTTGACGTTTCGAGGCAAAGTGCGAGATGGCGATATTCGGATACTTGCTGGCAACTTTCAGCTTCTTCGTACCGTTTCTCCGTTCTCTCGGACCACATACCGCCATACGACAACGGCCGAATGGTAAATCGACGACTTCGAGGACGCCTGGTGTCTTCTCGCGTAAAATGTCACCGCCGACGACTCCGACGTCCGCTGCGCCATGCATGACGTATTTATAGACGTCATCGCCTTTGACGAAGATGAATTCATGACCGTCTACTTCGACGGTCAACTCACGGCCCCGCTTTTCCGGCCAAACGGTGAGACCGACTTGTTCAAAATACTCACGGGCCGCTGTTTCGATGCGCCCTTTCGCGATTGCGACTTTCATTTGATCACCTCACCTAACTGTTCTAAGTCGAGCGATAGTCCGAAGGCACGTCGCGACTGTCCGAAATGCCCGTATAACGAGTCGTAACGGCCACCTGAGAGGACGCGTCTGCCGTCGATACTGCCGGTCACGGTCAAACCTGAATAATAATCAAAGTCGCCGGTCTGTCCGAAGTCGTACGAGACGTTCAATCCGATCGCACGTAGATGTTCGACCGCATGCTCCACTTCGTCGATCGCCGGTTTTAAGCCCGGTTCCGCGAGGTCGCGTAACTCTGCTAACGCCGAGTCACCGATCAAGAACGGCAGCTTGGCGATCAACGGGTATTGATACGATTCCGCGAGGTCGCGAAGTGACTCCAAATTACGGAGTGCTAAGTATTGACGCAACGTCCGTTCCGGGATACCGGCCTCGTTCGCCACTAACGCGATCAATGCAGCAGACCCGACTTGGATGCGTAAGCTTCCTTTCGGCAGGACCCGTTCCGTCATACTAAGGAACGATTCGATCAACTCCATATCTTTTGAATCCCCATCGATCCATTCAAGACCGAGTTGCTGACGTTCATGCGGTTGTCCCGAATGCTTCGGCGTGCGTCGATAGACGGCACCGGCATAAGCGACGCGCATCGGTTCATGTCCGTCGGCGAGCTTCCTTGCGATCTGGAGCGTGTAGTCCGGTCTCATGACGAGCAACTCCCCATCGTTGCCGAACAAGCGGTAATACGCCGACTCATCGAAGAGTGCGAGATCTTGATAATGGGAATAGTATTCAACGAGCGGCGGCTCGATCACACTATAGCCGTCCCCCTCGGCCCGCTCTAAAAATGATTTTATCCATTGCTTCGGACGCAGCACGTCCTCACCTTGCAACTCGTGCCATCCTTCCGGGATGGATCCTTTTTTATTGAACCAAATCATCAGTATCACCCTTTACCTTATTATCACTTTACCAAACTAAAGTAGTGTGTTAAATTTATCAAATCAAGCCAATGCTGTCAACCGGCGAACTCGAAAGGAACGATGTTTGATGATTGATTATACCCATGATGGCCACGTCCATACCCCATTTTGTCCGCACGGATCGACCGATTCACTCAACGCGTACGTCGAACAAGCACTTGCTCAAGGCGTTCGAACGCTGACGTTCACCGAGCACGCCCCGCTGCCGGCACGTTTCATTGATCCGACGCCAGATCAAGACTCGGCGATGGCGCTCGACTTATTGCCCCGTTATATAGAAGAGGTCAGACAGTTGAAACGAGATTACGCCGAAAGACTCGAGATCCGGGTCGGTCTCGAGATCGATTATTTGCCGGGATATGTCGATGAGACGCTCGCCTTGCTCGAGCCCTATCGCTCATACCTCGACGAGACGATCTTGTCTCAACACTTTCTACAAGTCGAAGGCGAGCTCCTGCCCGTCGACTTCTCACCGGAGACGTTTGATACGCTTGTCAGCCGGATCGGGTCGTTCGAAGAAGTGCTACGCCGGTATTACGAAGCGCTCGAGACCGGGTTAGAGTTCCCATGGGAGCGACTGAACGTCACGCGCATCGGGCATATCGATTTACCGATTAAATATCAGACGAACTACTCATGGGACCGTGCGAACGTCAAAGACGCCGAGTCGCGACTGTTGCGTACAATCGCCTCACGCGGGTTCGGACTAGATTTCAACACCGCCGGGCTCCGTAAAGCCGCCTGCGGACAGCCATACGCCATGGCCGTCGCCGCTGAAGCGACCCGGCTCGGCATCCCACTCGTGCTCGGTTCGGACGCCCATATCGCGGCAGATGTCGGTGCCGACTTTAAAAATATGCAAAAAAAAGCCACGTTCCTATGAACGTGGCTCCTTAACAGCGATCTAGCTATCTAGATCCCCATGTTTGGTTTGTCGACAACGATATGGCGTTCCATTTCTTCATCTACTATCTATATTACCACACTCGTCACGAGTTACAAGACAAAAGTGAACTACTCACCACTTATTTGCTTCGCAACTTGAAGTGGGAGCTTCTTGGGAAGACCGTGCTTTGACCAGCCACGGTTGTGGACCAAGCTCGTCGGGCAGTCCCTGCCCTGGAGTGTTTCAGTCGGCGAGACCCAACAGGTTGAGGCTCGCGTTGACGTCGCGGTCATGGTGCGTGCCGCATGCGGCGCATGTCCACTCGCGGACGTGCAGGTCCTTCTTGCCGCCGTTCCCGCCACAGGCCGAACAGACCTGGGTCGAGGCGAACCACGGGGCGGCCTGGATCAGTGTGCGGCCGTGGAACCTGCATTTGTAGGCGAGCTGGCGGACGAACTCGCCCCATCCGGCGTCCCCGATCGACCTCGCCAGGCGGCGGTCCTGCATCATCTCCCTCGGTTTCAGCGTCTCGACGACGACGACTTGGTTCTCGTCGACGATGCGTCGTGACAGCTTGTGGAGGAAGTCATGTCGGCGGTTCCGTACCTTTTCATGCTTTTTGGCCAACAGGAGCCGCGCCTTCTCGCGGTTCCGGCTGCCGGGCTTCTTGCGGGAGAGCGAGCGCTGCGCCCGTCTCAGCCGTTCCTCGGCCTCGCGCAGGTTGCGCGGGTTCGGGATCTTCTCCGTCACCATCGCGTCGTTCGTCATGACGGCGAAGTGCCCGAGGCCGAGGTCGATCCCGATCTTGTGCTCGGCCGGGACCCACGGCTCGTCGGGCTGCTCGACGAGGAGCGACACGAAGAACTTGCCCGTCTTCGTCATCGACACGGTCGCCGACCGGATCTCGCCGTCGAAACCGCGGTGCTGTGTGAAGCGGATGAACCCGACCTTCGGGAGCCGGACCCGGTCCCCCTCGATGCGGATCGTGCCGTGCTGGTTGTTCGTCGTGTAGGAGGCGCGCGATTTCCGTCTCGACTTGAACACCGGGAAGCCGGCCGTCCCGGCGAAGAACTTCGCGAACGCCGTGTCGAGGTGCAGCTTTGCGTTGGCGAGCGCGAGGCTGTCCGCCTCACACAGGAACGGGAACAGGGGCTTGTAGGAGGCCGGTGTCGGCGGCTTCCGCTTCGGGCCGCCGCTCGCCTTCGTCTCCTCGTGGATGGCGATGCGGTCCTCGAGCAGCTTGTTGTAGACGAACCGGGCGCAGCCGATCGTCCTGACCAGGAAATCGGCCTGTTCCGCCGTCGGGTGGAGCCTGTATTTGTAGCCCTTCAGCATGTCTCCGCCTCCTCCCGGCCGATGATCGTGATGAACGCCTTCCTCATCCGATACCCGCGGCGGGGGCGGAGAAATCTGACGAAATCACGAACTTCTGTTCGTCATATCTGTCACAGGGGTGGCCAAGAGGTTTATGTACGGGCGATCCATCTCCCACCTACGCTGGGCCTCGCCCCAGACGCTTAGAGGTGGGAGAATTCTCGCCTAAATCAGTTAAAAAGGATGACCCGAAAGTCATCCTAACTTTTAAACTGCCATTTCGGCATACATGTCTTTTAACTGTTTCGTCGCGGCTTCATCCATCTGAAGGGCGACGAGCTCGACGAAGCGAAGGGCTGGATCGGTATCACCTGACAAGGCGACGATTTCAGCAGCCGCGCCGTCAAGAGCGAGTAGAATTCCTGAAACACCTAGCGTCGGGTAGTAACGGAGCAACGCCCGGACATGCTTCATCTCGGAGACGTCATTTCCATTAATTTTGAGTGATTTAACGGCAAGCTCTTTGTGCGTGCCAATTGCAAATTTATCTTCCCATACCTCTTCAAGTGTGATCAACGCTTCCACATCATAGGCACCATCTGTGAAACGAACTAGTTTTTCCATGTGACATATCCCCTCTCGTTTATCTACTCTTATTATAAAAAAGATTCAGCGGAATAGTTTGTGAAATATTGAACATTATGTGTAAACTTTGTCTCACCTGATGATTAGACATAAAAAAAGGCCCCTCCGAGGAGGGGCAAGTAATGGAAGAGTAAAACACCATTGGCAGTACATTAATAATATAACATCGAATGTAAACGTTTACAATGTGTTTTTGAAACTTTTTTCAAGCGGCATATGTAAGACGTCAATCCCGCTTTCTCGCATCAAATCAAGGCCATCCCCGTGCTCATAGCCGACAGCGTACACGACTCGGGCCACCCGTGCCGCGATGAGCGCGAGCGAGCAAGAATGGCATGGTGAATGGGTCACATAGGCTGTAGCACCGAACGCGTTCGTCGAATCGGCGGCTAATTTCCCGATTGCATTGATCTCGGCATGGATCTCGTGTTGTTTTGACCAATTGTGATGTTCGAACGGGTCGCTACATTTAACAAATGTCACACCTTGCTCGATGATGCGCACAGAAGGCTCGGTCAAGTCGATCGTATCATCCGTCACGTATTCGGCTCGTTGGTAAAATCCGTCTTCACGTTTTAGAAAGATTTCATTACAGTTCGTATGTCCCGGCGGTGTCCCGTTCAATCCGATCGAGATCGGTTTCTCATCTTTGACGATGACACAGGCGACACTTTTCGAGGCACATTTCGAGTGCCGCTCCGCCATCATATCGGCGAACTGCAACCACGTCTCGTCCCACAATCGTTGTTTCTCCATCCTGATCCTCCTCATGGAAAAAGAAAGTCTGAATGCTCAGACTTTCTTTTTAGTATCCAGTCTCTTTTGGCAACTCTTTATTCTTTGAGGCAATTTCGATGACTTTTTCTTTCAGTTCGTGCTCCATCCGATCGAGCTCACGTTCGGCCTCACGACGCTTCTGCTTGCCTTCCTGTTGGATACGCAGCGTTTCGTCGAGCGTTGACAATAGATTCTCGTGCGCGACTTTGAGCGATTCGACCGAAACGATCCCTTTTTCGTTCTCGGTTGCGATCTCGATCGACGAGTCTTTCAACATTTTCGAGTTTTGTTCGAGCAGTTGGTTCGTCGTCTTCGTGACGTCTTGCTGCATCCGGAGTGCCGTTTTCTGGCGCGTCAAGCTGAGAGCGAGGACGACTTGGTTTTTCCAAAGAGGAATCGTATTGACGACAGCCGACTCGATTTTCTCCGCTAAGATTTGGTTATTTTGTTGGATGACACGGATTTGTGGTGCCATCTGCAGACTGATCGTCCGACTCAACTTCAAATCATGCAACTTCTTCTCGAACCGGTCTGTCAGTTGGATCATATCGTTTAGCTGTTGCAACTTCACTTGATCTCTCGTCGTTTCGACTTCTTGACGGAGCGGCGCGATCTCGTGATCGCGAACGTGGTCGAGCTTCGTCTCACCGGCTGCGATATAGACGTTCAATTCTTCGAAGTAGCGCTTGTTCTTGTCATACATTTGATCGAGCATCGTAATGTCCTTCATCAGACCGAACTTGGCTCGGTCGAGATTGTGAATGACTTCTTCCAAATAGACGTTCATTTTTTCAAATTGAAGCTTATAGTTTTCAGCTTTCTTTTTCGCTCGTCCGATGAGCGGCAAGTTGTCCATGAAACTCTTCTTCTCCGGTTGAAGCATATCCGGGTCCATCTTCCGAACGTTTTGCATCAAATCGGATAGTAACTTACCTGCGTCACCACCGTCTTTCATGCGGACCTCGGTCAAGATCTGGTCAGAGAATTGAGATAGTTCACGTTGGACGTTCGATCCGAATAACATGACGGAGTCTGTTTTTTTAATATCGATCGACTCGGCAATCCGGGTGATTCGTTCCCGATGTTGTTGCGGAACGTCGGCTTTCGGTTGGATGGCCGGCACCTCATGTTTTTCTGTCACCGAGGACCAATCCACAGACGGGTCAGAGATTTCCTCTGTCCCGGTCTTTGTTCTTGTCTGTGAAGTGAGGTCTTCTTCTGGCCATGACTGCCAGTTCGTTTCATTCGATGAAGTCATGTTTTTTTCTCCCTTCCGGTTGATCTGCCAATACCCGTTCCATCATAATCAATTCGCGTTCAAAGTCGACAGCGTCGTCTTCGAGCAGACGGCTCCGTTGTTCTTTGAACTTATCGACGATGAGCCGCATATTGGTGATCAGTTGCTCTCGTGTCTCTTCTTGAATGACGACACGTTTTCCTTCTAGTTCTTTAAATTTCAAGACGACGGACACGAGCGAGTCTAAATAAAACGTGAACAGATCTCTTACGTGCTTCGCGTCTTGGGGGTTCTCGAACAATTCGGCAAACAGTTCGTGTGCCTCTCTCGAGACCGCCTTCATTTCACGACGAACCTCGACATCTTTTATTTCAGGCAGGATACGATCGATCTGCTGGAGTTTCTCGTACCCTTGCTCGATCGTCCGTTGTAAAAATTGCAGTTCCAAGTCGTCTGTCGCTTCGAACTGACGGACCGGTGCCACATCTTCCATCGGTTTAAGGATGCGGGAACCGACGAACGGTTCTTCTTCATCGAGCAGCAGTTTTTTCTTGGCCCGTTTCGCTACCGGTGCGGGTGCCCGCTTACGCCGTTTGTTACTCGACCACACCTCGTTCAATACGAGCGCCCCGACGATGATAAACAGCCAGGAGAAATCAAACACACTTATGGCAAAATACAGGATCGCCCCGGTCAGGGCCCATTTCATCCATGTCTTCATCCTTGTCACCTCGTCTCATGATACTTCTATTGTACCTTACGTGAACCGTCAACAAAAGTTTCGTCATCTTTATAAGCTTAGCATAATGACGCCGTCCCCTCTCTCGGTCGCAAGAACGAAAAGTAACGGTGACGACTGTACAAAAAAACTCCTGATTCAATGAATCAGGAGTTCGTTCACGTATTGTCATTAACCCATGTCGAAATCATAACGACAGCAATCGTGACAGGGATGGCGTAGCGGATGAGGAAACGCCAGACCGGGTACAGTTTGATACCAATATTCGATGTTTGAATCTCTTCTTTGAGAATGCGTTGATCGACGACATATCCGACAAAAATCGATGTCAAAAGCGCACCGACCGGCATCAAGACGTAACTGACGACGTAATCCATCGAGTCGAAAAATGTTCGGCCGTCCAAGAACTCCATCTCACTCATCACCCCGAACGATAGGGCCGAGGGGATCCCGACGGCGAACACGATGGCCGCCGAGAGGAGTGTGACGTTACGCTTCGACATCGTTTGTTTCTTCTCGTTCAATTTATCCGTCACACCGGCGACGACGACTTCGAGCATCGCGATCGAAGACGTGATCGAGGCGAACGTGAACAATAAGAAGAACAATACCATGAAGAAGCCGCCGAGTGGGACTTGGTTAAATACGGCCGGCAACACGACGAACAAGAGCGCCGGACCTTCTGCCGGATCGAGCCCCGAGGCGAAGACGGCCGGGAAGATGGCGAGCCCCGCCAAAATTGAAACAGTGACGTTCAACAAGACGATCATGTTTGCCGAACGGTTGAGCGTCCCTTTCGTTTGAATGTACGAGGCGTATGTGAGCATCGCCGCCACCCCGAGCGACAGCGAGAAGAACGCTTGCCCGAGCGCGAACAAGACCGACTCGCCGGTCAGTGCCGAGAAGTCAGGCTGCAAGAAGAAGCGGACCCCTTCCATGGCACCGTCAAGTGTCAACGAGCGGATGACGAGCACGATGAAACTGACGAACAGGAGTGGCATTAGAATCTTGCTCATCCGCTCGATTCCGCCCTCTACCCCTTTCAAGACGATGAGTAGCGTAATCAATAAAAATAAAAATTGTCCGAAGACGGCAATCCCAGGAGATGAGACGACGTCCGCGAACACGGTCCCGAACTCGTCAGGTGACCGGCCGCTGAGCGTCCCGCTCAAGCCGAGCCCGACATAGATCAACACCCATCCACCGATGACACTGTAGAATGATAGCAGTAAGAAGCAAGCGATTACGCCGAGGTAACCGACCAATGTCCAACGGCGATGGCCGAGTTTTTTAAAGGCAAGGAGCGCCGTCTTTTGCGTCGAACGCCCGACGATGAACTCACCAATGAGAAGTGGCAGACCGAGTAAGAATGTGAACGCTAAAAACATGAGTAAAAAGGCGCCGCCCCCACTTGTTCCCGTGACATATGGAAATTTCCAGATGGCACCAAGACCGATTGCGGACCCTGCGGCCGCTAAAATGAATCCAATTTTTGAGGCGAACGAATTTTGCGCCATGACTATCCCTACTTCCTGTTTTCATTTCATTTTCATAATAATAGTGAAATACTAACACGGTTCAGAAACGAGAACAACAAAAAACAGAGAAAAGTCTGAATTCTTTCCTCTGCCTTCATAAAACGATTATGGAACGAGAAATGTCAGCTCATTCGGCAACACTTCAATCTGTAAATGATCCGTCTCAAAGTGCTCACCGTCCACATCGATGACTTGTGGCTCACGCAAAAACACATCAAGTTGCTCCATTTGGAGATGCACCCACTCTGGAGACGACTGTTCGAGTCCGAGCTGTTGCGTCAATAGCTGACGAATCATCGGGAAGCCGATGGCCGAGCTATGGACGACTTCGACGAGACCGTCCGTGAACGATTGCGTCGCGAGCTTCGTCGGGACCGTGCCGAGATAGGCACCGTTGCCGACGTATAGAAAACTGACGGCCCCATCGTGGATGACCTCGCCCGCCCGCTCGATACGGACCTTGAACGGATCGAGTTCGCGGAACTGACGGATCGTCGCTAAAAAGTATCCGATCGAGCCGAGCGTTTCTTTTTGGAGCGGATCGATCTGTCGGGAAGCGTCCGCGATCAATCCGACCCCGACAAAGTTGAGACCGAACCGGTCGTTGACACGCATCACATCGACCGATTGCTGCTCGCTCATTTTAAACAGGCGAGCCGCCTCAATCGGTTCGACAGGCAAATCAATCGCCCTCGCGAAGTCGTTGCACGTCCCCGCCGGTACGAGACCGACGCTCGGACGTTCGTCACGAGGCAACGCCATCAATCCGTTGACGACTTCATGAAGCGTCCCATCCCCACCGATGACAATCAAATGATCGAACCCACTGCTCGTTCGAGCAAGGCGGGCTGCATCCCCTTCAGCTAGCGTCTTTCGGATGAGAATCTCTTGATACATCGACTCGATTGTCCCGACCACTTCGCCGAGCATCGTCTCGCTCGCACCCGACTTCGGGTTCGAAATGATCATCGCCTTCATAGTAGACCCGCTTGTTCCAAGAAGTCTTGGGCCACGTCGTAGGCCCGTTCTTTCCCGTAAGCGACCCGACGGTTCAATTCAGACATCTCTTCGTCAGTGATGAGTCCGCCCAACTGGTTGAGCGCGTCCTCGATTTCCGGATGTTCTTCAAGCGTTTCTGCTTTCAAGAGTGGAGCACCTTGATAAGGCGGGAAGAACTGTTGATCGTCTTCTAACACGAGCAGGTCGTTTTCGGCGATATCCGGGTCGGTCGCATACGCATCAACAAGATTGACGTCGCCCCGTGCGATGGCGCGGTAACGAAGTTTCTGCTCCATCGAAACGACAGAAGGGAAATCAAGTCCGTACGCTTGCTGAAGTCCTGGATATCCGTCTTCACGGTCCGTGAACTCGAGCGTGAACCCGGCCTGGATGTCATTTTGCACGCTGCGTAAATCAGAAATCGTCGTGACGCCTTCAGTTTCCGCATAGTCACGCGGGATCGCGATGGCGTACGTGTTATTGAACTGCATCGGTTCCAGTAAAGCGAAGCCGTCGTCTGCTAGCGCATCCCGTGCTTGTTCGTACACTTCACGGGCATCGTTTGAATTCGGTGTTTCTTTCACCAGACTCGCGAGTACCGTCCCCGTGAATTCAGGATAAATATCGACATCCCCCGATTGCAACGCTCCCCAGACGAACGTCGTCTCTCCGAAGTTCGGACGGACCGATACGGTCAGATCCGTCTCTTCTTCGATCAACAGTTTGTACATGTTCATCAAGATCTCCGGCTCGGGACCGAGCTTCCCGGCGACGACGAGGTCGGTCTGTTGGGTGCGGCCCAACGCGAGCGGTGCTACGATAATTAACGCCAAGACGGTCGATACGGCGATCAGCTTCGTCTTGTTGCGGGTGGCTGTCGCGCCTTCCATTTGACGGAGCAAGAAGTCGAACAATAATGCGAGAATGGCTGCCGGAATCGCACCGAGCAAAATCAAATAGTTGTCGTTCCGGTTAATTCCAAGCAGGATCAGCGTCCCGAGTCCGCCTGCTCCGACGAGTGCCGCCAGCGTGGCTGTACCGACAATTAACACCATCGCTGTTCGAATCCCGGCCATGATGACCGGTAGCGCGAGCGGTAGTTCGACTCTCATCAAACTTTGATTCGGTTTCATGCCGCAACCTTGCGCGGCTTCGATCAGTGACTTATCGACTTCGTTCAACCCTGTGAACGTATTGCGAAGGATTGGCAACAACGCGTACAGAACGAGCGCAATCGTGGCAGGAAGTGCACCGATCCCAACGAGTGGAATCATAAGACCTAGCAGAGCTAAAGAAGGAATTGTTTGGATGATGGCGGTGAAGCCGATTGCCGTTTCAGCCACTTTTTTACGCCGTGTCAGCCAGATGCCTAGCGGGACCGCAATCAACACCGCAATCAAAAGGGAGACGACAGAAAGTTGTAAATGCTCGATTAGCGCTTCGACCAATTCCCCGCGTCGATTTTGGAACGTTTCAAGCATCTACCTCACCTCTTCCGTGTTGTGTAAAGTCGAGCACGAACGGATCATCACTCGCTCGAATCTCGTCAGGCGTGCCGACGATGACCAGTTTCCCGTCACGCATGAGAGCGATCCGGTCCCCAAGTTTCATCGCCTCCTCAATATCATGAGTGACGAACAGAATCGTCTTCCCTAACTCATCGTTCAACCGTTTGATGTCATCTTGGAGCTGAGCCCGACTGATCGGATCGAGTGCCGAGAACGGTTCATCCATTAAAATGACTTCCGGGTCGGCCGCGAGCGCTCGCAGGACGCCGACTCGTTGTTGTTGACCACCCGACAGTTCAGGCGGTTTTTTTGAACGGAGGACGGGGTCGAGACCAGCGATTTTCATCAGTTCGGTCACACGGTCTTTCGTCTTCGTCTTCGGCCATTTCAATAGGTCCGGAACGACGGCGATGTTCTCTTCGACCGTCAAATGGGGGAACAATGCGATTTGTTGGAGCACATAGCCGATGTTGCGTCGCAGTTCATAAATATCGAACTGATAGATTTCGCGCTCATCAATCAGGATTTTCCCGTCAGTGTGGTCAATCAGACGATTCACCATCTTCATCGTCGTCGTCTTGCCACAACCTGATGGCCCAATCAATACGAAAATTTCTCCTTTTCGTACCGTCAAACTCAAGTTTTCGACGGCCAATGTCCCATCATCATAACGCTTGGAAACATTTTGAAATTCAATCAACACAATCCCTCCTCGGCTTTTCACGTTATATGAAAGTCAAATATTAGTTTGCCCGTTTCCAACGATTGTTAAACAACAAAAGGTTCTCCCGCGGGAGAACCTTTTCGTTATGGAAGTGTGATGGTAACGTGGCGACGACCCCAATTGATTGCCTCGCTCTTCGTATCGACGAGTAGATCGACGATGTTGCCTTTAATGCGTCCCCCTGTATCGAGAGCGATCGCTTGACCGATCCCTTCGATCTGTACGACCTTACCGAGCGGGATGACGGCCGGATCGACGGCGATGATGCGCATGCCGTTATAAAAAATCGAATCCGTCACGTCATGTCCCGTCGCCGTCAACACCCGGCCCCCGTATGAGCCGTTGTCTGCCGCATCATTCGTGTAAGCTGTCGATTCGGCTTGAATGACGCGCCCGCTGCTTGTCGAGACAGGTGTCGCCACAGCGTTTGTCGTGGCTTGCTCTGCTTTCGCTTGCTCTGCTTTCGCCTCTTCTGCAAGCCGCGCTTCCTCAGCCGCGATTCGCTTGGCTTCCGCTAACCGTTTCGCTTCCTGTTCTGCCTGCTGCTTGGCTTGTTCTTCTGCCACTCGTTTCTCTTCAGCGCGGCGCTTCTCTTCAGCGATTTGCTTCTCGCGCTCAATTTTTTGTTGGCGTTCAAGTTCGATTGCCTTGCGTTCCAACTCAAGTGGGTTTTGTACGATTTTCTGTTCAGTTCCGATTCCGATTTGAGCAGCGTTGGCAGTCGTAGATACCACGAACGTACCGGCTAGGACAAACAGAAGCGTCATCATATATTTTAAGAATGTCATTGTAATTAGGTCATCCCTTTCTCGTCTTCTAACGAACAGGAGTAAATTTACCATGCCGTCTCGAACCCGAGAAGTAGTTTTGACGAAGTGAAATATTGCTGACATATGGGCTACCGTTTAGTTACAGATTGTAATAATTGCCGAAAACGTTGCTATACAAGCGACCAAATAAAAAAATTACAGATCGGTTACAAACGTTCTCGTAACAAATCTGTAATCTGTTTGTCATTCTGTTTCAGCTGTAATCGGGCGTAAATCATGGGCCCGGACCATTCCCCAAGGCGCCACATCGACTTCAACTTCGAACGTTTTCGCACCTTCAATCACAGCTTTCTCATCCTCGGCGACACGGTATGAACTCATGTCGGTGATGAAGACTTGGCGATCGAAGTATTCAGCCCGCGTCCCACCAAAGAACGGTCGGGAGCTGACCCGGTCGATTGTGGCAAAACCAGCGTCATCCGTTTTGAATGAGACGTAGACGGTCCCAGAATCGACATCTTGTCGCCCTTGCAACGAATCGAACTCGAGATAGACGTAATCCCCAAAAAATGGGTCATAGGGCTCGTACGACGTCGCTTTGAACGTATACGACTGGCCGAACCAAGATACCGCATAAACGAGCAAGATAAAACCGATGGCAATCAATACTTGTACGATCGGTACAAGCCAAGGAGTGATTCGTTTCATGTCCGAGCATCCCCTCTCGTACGGCTACGCCACCACAACGCGAGCGACAACGCGAATACGATCAACGCCCCGATCAAGAAGAAGAGCGAGATGTCGAGCCGGTCCCAAACGTAAATGAAGTAGATCGTCATTTGGACAAGTAAGAAGTAGATGAACGCCAAAACAATCGGTTTCCGCTCATGGTCTTGCATGATCAAGTAAGCGAGCGCCACCACTTCAAGCAAGATCGCGAGTAAGATACCTGAACCTTCGAATAGCGAGAACGGGATGACCGCGAGTAGGCTCACCCACAGCAAATCAGGGCGACGATGTGTCAAGTACACAGCCACGAGGACGACGGAAAGCAGCGTGGCCTCAATGACGGACGGCTGACGTTGAGACAACCAGCCCTCGGTCGCATTGACCAAGTAACCGATGGACAAGATGGCAGCGACGAACAAGTAGAGATACTGCCACTGAGCCCGCTCCCGGTAGACGAGGAACAGGATATGCAGTGCTGCGAGTGCCCAAAGCGGACAAAACCGTCCCTCGTAATCGATATACTGACCGATCGTGAGCAACAGTCCGTAAAAGCTGAACCAGGCGAAAATCCGGTCGAGCTCGTTATCACCGTAATGGAACCAAACCCACGTCACGAGCAGGCCGAACAGGATGAGTGTGATCCCGATTCCTTGAAAACTATTCGTGACCGCTAAAAAAGCGGCTAGCGCTGCGATGAACGTGAAGATCGGGTGCTTATAGATCAGTTTGTGCAGGACGGCGACAGCAAAGAATAGCCAGAACAGAAGCGGTAGTTGTGAGGAAAGATTGTACGTTGTGAAGATGACGATCATCGTGGCGACGAAGAAAACGACGCCGAGGACGCGGAACAACGTCACATAGCGAGGGGCTTTCACTTGAAGCCGCTCCGCTGCTACGTACATCCCGAGCATGAAGACAAGGAAAATGGATACTTTGACGAGGTCTGGGATTGCTTGCCAGTTGGCGGCGACAAAACTGAATAGACTAAGGGCGAGCAGAATTGATCCGATAATTACAAGAATTGGCGGTTTGTGCTCACGTTTGTCACTAACCGCCAATTTCTTATATTCAAAATCAATCAACCGTTGACCGGTCGCTTCATCTAGCAAACCCGCCTCTTTCCATTCACGAACTTTTTTGTCAATGGACACCTGAATCATCCCTTTCGGTTAAAAGGTCAGCTGGCGCGTTCGATCAATTCCAATTCTTTTTTCAACAAAACTTGTTTCTCAAACTCGAGACCGAGCTGTTGATATTCCTCCATGATGGAAACGTCCCCGATGACCGTATTCGTTAATACGGCAGTCACTTCTGCGACCCATCCTTCACGAGTTGACTTAACGATATCACCCACAGCGAATTCTAAAGACACACCCATTCACTTCCAATCTTAAATTTGTTTTTATCATTATAACTAAATTATATAGGTTTGAATACGTTTTCTTTTGTACATTTGATGAACTGCGACAAAATTTTTCCAGTCAATCCCCAAATAATGTAGTCTTCATGTTCGTAAAAAGGTTCTCTCATTTTAATTACCCGTTTTTCATACGCTTTAGCGTTCGCCATTCGGTCAAACGGAATATTTTGATCCGGATTCATCGTCCATTCCATCTCGCCGTGAAACGGATCAATTAACAGTAACGTTTCGACGGGAACGGTGAACAAATGATCGACTTCATCCGTTTGACGTACGTCCGGAACTGTCGGAATCATCCCGACGAACGGATAGATGAGTTGACGGTGTGGCGTGGCGAGCGGCTGTAAGCGACCGATGACCTCAATCGTCTCGAGCGGTACCTCGAGTTCTTCACTCGTCTCTCGGACCGCGGCCTCGACAGGTGTCTCCCCTCGCTCGAGCCGACCTCCCGGGAACGAGATCTCTCCAGGTTGGCGCCGCATCGTATGGGCCCTGACTTCAAAGACGACGTGCCAGACGTCATCGATTCGCGTCAACGGGATCAAGACGGCGGCGGTCTGTTCATAATTCTCTTCCATCGAGAAACTTTCTCGTAATTTCGCTTCAGTAACCCATGATTGTTTCATGATTTTCAACCTCGCTCTCTCTGTTTTACAGTTCCACCAGCGTCTCCTCGTTTAAACGTGGCAAATGTCGGAAATATCATTATTAATGATAGGAGATGGTGGAATTGGTTCAACAAGTTGATATATTGATCGTCGGGGCGGGGCCGACAGGACTCACACTCGCTTTGACATTAGCCAGATATGGAATCTCTTTTGAAATCATCGATCGAAAAACGACGCCTTCGAACAACTCACGGGCCATCGGGATTCAGCCGCGAACAATCGAAGTGTTTTCACGCCTTGATGTCGCCAAAGAAGTACTCAGTCGCGCCAGAACAATCGAAAAAGGAAACTTATACTTTTCTGGGCAGTGGACGGCCAAACTCGAGTTCTCACGTCTCGTCACACCTTACCCGTTCGTCACGCTATTGCGACAAAACGAGACCGAGGCCATCTTAGAACAGGCGTTGAACGACCACGGGCACTACGTCAAACGCGGCGAGTCACTCGTCTCGTTGACCCACTATCCGACACGTGTGCTCGCCCATCTCGAATCCGACTCGAACCGCACGATCGAAGCCAAGTATATCGTTGCGGCCGATGGCGCCAACAGTTCGATTCGCCGTATGCTCGCGCTCCCGTTCAGCGGGAAGTCGTTCAAAGAGTCTTGGGTGTTGGCCGATATGAAGGCGAAATGGAACATCTCCCGTGAAGAAGTACACATCTTTTTCTCGGACCGTGGCGTGTTAGAAGTATTCCCGCTGACGGATGACACAATCCGGATTACCGGTAATCTCGCGAGCGACGAATCATTCAGCGAGGCCAAATTACACGAATTGGTCGAACAACGGAGCCACATGCCGGTAGAAATCGACGAGGTCGAATGGTTCTCGCTGTTTAGGGTGCACAATCGCATGGTCGACTCGTTCATCCATAACCGTGTCATCTTAATGGGCGACGCGGCGCATATCAATTCGCCCGTCGGCGGCCAAGGGATGAATACGGGCATCGCCGACTCGTTCAACCTCGGCTGGAAGCTTTGGCTTCATCTGAAAGCAGGGGCGCCGTTCAGTGTCGTCGACACGTACCGGGACGAGCGTGAACACGTCGCCAGAAACGTCTTGCAGACGACGAACGTCGCGACCGAAGTGCTCCAAACGACGCTCCCGATCTTATTGCCGTTTCAAGCAGTCGGAGCGGACGTGTTCACCCGCGTCAATTTGATTAATGAAAAGATCACCGAACGAATCGCCCAGCTTCACTTGTCTTACCCTGGGCACTCACGTGTACCGTTCATCCGGGTCGCCGAAGGAAAGATCTTTCCCGAGATCGAGATGATCCGATCCGATGATGGCCTTCGTCAAAAGATCTCAGAAGTCGCCGATGGCCGCTTTCAAGTACTTGTCCTCGATGACGGCAAACGTGACCCAAGTGAGTTATATGAATACTTGAACGCTCATCAATCATTCTTCCAAATCATCACGTTGTCTAAAACAAGCCGTCCTTTCTTTGACCAAGGCAACGAACTTGCGAAATCCTTGTTCATGCGCCGGGGTGTCCTCGTCATTCGACCGGACGGATACTTGCTGCATAAACAGCGTCATATGCGACCTGAACCGCTACGTGACAAACTGTCGGTCTGGTTACCGTCTTAAGTCAAAAGCTCCACTCGTGAGAGTGGAGCTTTTGTCAGGATAGTGCATTGTAATAAAGTGTCCCCGGTTTCGAGAGGGTCAAGTCATAAAACGCCTCGAACGCTTCCACGTCCTCTAATTTCCGAAAATCGACTTTGTCCGTCTGTTCGTTCGGAATCGCGACGATGATGCCATCGACCGTCGATTTGATCATGCCCGTCTGTCCGTTATGAATTCGAATGTAGAGCACGTGCTCACTTTGCAGTAATTTTACGGCTTCACGCCGTGATTGTATCGTCGTTTTCACAGTCATCCCTCTCTTCTTTTCGAGTATACGGTCCGCCGCTGTTGCTTTCAACCGTTTCCCCCTTTAAAATTGTGTAAAGAAGGGGTTGAATGTGTTGGAAACTATATTGATTATCGCGCTTGGCGCGCTGTTCGTCATCCTCGTGACAATCCGAACGATTCGTAACTTACAATGGGTCCGCTTTGGTGAGGCGTTCGGGAAACAAGGTGAGGAGTTACTCGAAGATTATACCTATTTGACGGAAAAAGGCGTCACGTGCCGAATCGAACAAGGCTTGCCGACCGGACGCTTGTTTAAACCGCTCGCCAAAAACCTGGATGACCGGGTCGCCTTGTTCGTGCACCGAAATGATGAAAAAAAAGCAAAAGAGCTACTAAAGTAAAAATGAACTGAGCCCCGTAAAATGGACAGTTTAATAAAAAGCCCGTATGTCCTATACGGCGATTAGATGGCCCCGATATTGTTCCGGGGTCATCTTTTTTAGGTTCCACTGACCGCGTTCGCAGTTGTAATAGTTTATGTAGTCCCCGACCATTTCTCTGACCTGCTCGATTGATCCACACGATCGGTTGGTGACATAGTCCTTCAAATGGCCAAAGAATGATTCAATTGGTGCGTTGTCGAGACAGTTGCCTCGACGTGACATGGACTGGACCAGTCCAAGGCTGCGAACGAGTTGTTGATAGTCCGGATGTGTATAGTGGAAGCCTTGATCCGAATGGATCATCGCCTCGGGATGCAGATTCCCTTGGAGGTGATCTTCAAGTTTTTCCATCGTCTGAAAGACGAGGTCCATGTGAAGGCTTGCGGACAGCTTGTGCGCCACGATCTCACGCGTGGCCACGTCCTTCACGCATGACAGATAGACGTTCTCGCCGGAGGCGATCGGGAGGTAGGTGATGTCGGTCACGAACACCTTTCCAGGCTCGCTCTGTCGGAACTGACGGTTCAACAGATTCGGCACGACGCGATGCTCGTGCGTCGCCTGAGAGAGCTTCCGATAAGGATTCATCCTCCGGATTTTGGTGACGATGTTATACTTGCGCATCAGTCGGAGAATCCGTTTGTGGTTGATCCGGACGCCGAGTGTCGCGAGCACCTCCATGTACAGCCCCCGATAACCGACTTTACCTTTATGGCTGTCGTGGATTTGCTTGAGGAGTGTCGCGTCTAGGTAATCACGCTCTTCCCGGAGGGACTCCGCCTCGGCACGGTTCAACCAGGCGTAATAGCCACTCCGGCTCACGCCGGCGATCTCACATAGTGGGCGGACGAGGTACTTCAGCTGTGCGATGCGGATGACGGTGTTGATGGCCTGATATTTCGCTGCTGGTGTCAGTTCGTATGTTTCGCCTGCCCTTCTAACTTCTCTAGCTTTTTTAAGAGTTCATTCTCTGCCGTCAGGTACTTGATTCTTGCCTCTGCCTTCGCTAACCGTCTCTCCATCGACTCGTCTGTTTTCGGGCGTCCACCTCCCAGAGCCTTTCCACGTTTGTCGTTCAGGAGACCGTCTTCCCCGTCTTTTCGATATGTTCGGCGCCATCGTTCCAACGCGGACTTCGCCTTCCTGTTCCCAATTACCGTCAGGTCGAATCCAGCCTCCGTGAAGATCTGCCGGGGTCCCTTGCCGTCCATGTTTTCAAGCACGGCCTTTATTTTGAATTCACCGGTGTATTGGATCGAGCGTTCTGAAACCGACGAAACGTTCGGGTTCGACTCAAGCTGATCAATTTGATGGATATTGAAAATGATTTTGCTCATGGTTGTTTCTCCCGTCTAAATGAATAGGTTCATTATAGCGATTCGTGCGTATACGAAAAACCCCGAATGGGTCACTTATTTCAAGTGTCCTTCATTCGGGGTTCAGTTCAAAAAGGTGCCGCGGCACCTTTTTTACTTATGTAACTGGCGCTCTGAACAATAATAAGCGATTTGTTTGATTGTCGCCTCGGATAGGAGCTCGAGTTTCGTCTTGGCGATGACTTTGTCGATCGCTTCAAACGAGTCTTCACAGTTCGCTTTAACACGTTCGACTTTAAGACGTGATGCTTCTGGAAAAATTAAAAATGACGTGACCGGTACGGCCTTGCCGCATTCTTTTTTTAATAGGCTCCGAACTTGTTTCGTCATCTGCTCGAGCCCTTCGACTGGATGCGGATAGATGTTTTTCCACCCGAGTGAGGTTTCTAACCGACACTCTCGGTTCGTCACATGGACGGCCGTCGTCGTCCGATTGATTTGGACTAAAAAGACGCCTTTCGGTCCGACGAGCACGTAGTCGAGCACGTTGTCACCGATTTCGACCCGTTCAATCATCATCCAATCGAAGCGACACGTGTGCCGAATGATTTCTACGATCTCATCCGTATACGATTTCGGCGGCAAGATGACCTCTTCTTTCGTTCGGAACAATCCTTTCGTCTGTCGTTTCACCGGCTCTTTCTTGACGGCCGTCAACACTTGTAACATCTATTCCACCTCCTCTCGTTATTCGCTAGGTCCGACTTGTTTTCCGAAGACGGCCTTTTCTAAGTTTGAAATCCGACGCAACATATCGTAGTTCGAGGCGACAGGTTGGGCCGGTTTCACCGGCTCGGTCGGTTCGCTTGAACCACGGCGCAACGATTCGTTCTCTTGTCGCAAACGTTCGATCTCTTTCGCCATCTTCTCATAGTCCCGGATGACGACGTCTAAAAATTGATCGACTTCTTCTTGCGAGTAGCCGCGGAGGGCCGTCTTGAATTCTTGTTTATAGATTGCTTCGGCTGTTAATTCGGTTTGCATAGTCTTCACTCCCACTGTTGTTCCCACTGTTTTTCTTCCTCGATCACACGCAGGTCGTCTTGTGTGATCATGAATAGTTCCATCTGGTGTTTTCGTTTAGCCCCTTCAACGAGGAAACGGGGGCTTCCTCCCGTCTCTTCGTCATACAACGTAATTAATCCTGCTGCCTTGTCTAAAAAGAACGCCGTTTTTGCGCGCAACTGACTCGGGTCTTCATAAGGACGTTGCGTGAGCGGTTCAAAAAAATCGGCTTCGAGCCGCAACTGGCTGAACAACTCTTGTTCATACGGCTTATACCGTTCTTCCATCTCTAAAAATGGCGGAAACACCGCGATTTTAATCGGATGTGTTTCTCTTAACTCTAACAATACTTGTCCTGCCCACAATTCACAACCGTTCGTTCCACTGAAGATGAACCATTCGGCCCCGAGTTCGATTGCTTCAGTGATCTTTCGGCGGTACGCTTCTTGGATGATCTCGATGCCGGGATGGTCGGCTTTAAAGATCCCAAGCTCATGGGGCCGATACCCGGTAATCGCAACAACTTTCATAACCTCTTCCTTTCTAACCGAGCTAGACGATGGTTGAGCGCGTGTTGCTGTTTTTGGACGGTTTGTTTCAAGACCGTCTTTTGCTGTTCCACGATCGCAATCGCCTGCTCGGTATATCGAATGGCTGACACGACATCTTTTTGCTGATGTTCTGCATACTTGGCTAGCTCGATCAACGCCTCGGTCGTCCCGACTTCTTTGAAAAGAGGAAGCGCTTCGACGATGCGGCCGGTCCGCTTTAACAGCAGCGCTTGACGCATTTTCGCTCGTTTTGTCGGTTGCTCGATCCGTTCATACTGTTTGAGTGCCTCGTCCGTACTCCCTAGATCGTTCAACCAATGGGCCCGCTCTTCTCCAAACGTCGGCTCGTCTGCTTCGACGAGGTGACAGAGCCGCTTATAAAGCGACACGAGGCTCAAGCAATCGGCGTGATGGTGCTCAATGACCGGTTGTAAAATATCAGGGTCCCGCTCTTTGACGTATTGAAAGTAATGCATCGGGGCGAGAAAACCTGGCAGATCGTCCGTTCGGGCATGTCCAAAATGGGCCTCGACCGCTTTTAGCGAGACCGACTCGAGTGTCGGCTTCAACAGACGCCTTGACGCATGCAACAGATCGACATGACCGACGGCGGGCAACGCCTTCACTTTCGTCCGGACGAACGTATGACGCGTCTTGATTTGCGGCCAATCGAACGATTTTCCATTGTACGTCACGAACCGGACCTCGTCACCGATGTCATTGAGAAAGTGATAGTAAAACGCGGTCTCAAACGCCGGGTGTGGCAATACGTACTGAATCATCTCGAGATGGTCTGACTTGAAGCGGGCGAACCCGATCAAAAAGATGGACGTCCCGGCACCACGGAGCCCGGTCGTCTCCGTATCCATGAACAACACTTGGTCATACGGCACGTCGACCGTGAAGAACGGATGGTCTGCCGTCCCTAGGGCACGTTTCGCCGCGTCGAACGTAAAGTCGTGATACGTCGCGTCAAGCGGATAAATCTCTTTCAAGCGCACGCACCACTCGCTTTCAAACGTCAGGATCTCGCCACCTCGTGCGATCCACTTGGCTTGCTCCGCGTCATCTGGTGTGACCGTCGCTTGTTTCGGTTCATTTGTTTTGATGAGTCGTGATAGCTTCGCTTTCATATCGTTCCTTTCAATGCGGTCAACTGATTAACAACTTGGTCTTTAAAGTCACCGTAGCCGATCATCCCGACGCAACGTGGGCATCCGCTCACACACGGACAATCCTCGACCGTGCGGATCGCTGCGTCTAAAATTTCAGCGGCGTCTCGGAAGAGCGCTTCACTCAAGCCGATACCGCCCGGATAGCGGTCATACAAGTAGACGGTCGGTTTATTCGTATGGGTCGCTTTCATTTGAATCGTCGTGAACAAGTCGAGCGTGTCGCACATCAAGTAGAGCGGGGCGAGCCGGCGCAACAAGTCGCTGACGGCCTCGAGCTGATCTTCCATATCGGCTTCCGAGTAAGCGAACCGGTCATCGAGCGTGAACCACGTCGACGTCGTATGCAGCTCCCGTTCCGGCAAGTGGATCGGACCAGATCCGATATTCTCATGCGTCCCGAACTTGATCTTCTTGAACAGCGTCGCCATCGCGATGACCGACACTTCACCGAACGTCTTGGCACCGCTCGTCTTGTTTTCTTCTAGCACTTTTAACTCCACGGCCAAGTTCGCATCTGTATAGTAATCAACATCGACACGCCGCACGTACGCTTTCTTCTCTTCAAAATCGAGTTTCTCGACTTGATATTGCTCGGCCCCGTGCAAATAGATCGCCTCGTCGTGAAGCAGCGTCATCGCACTGAACGTGTCCATCTCGCCGATGACTTGATGTTTCGCCGTCTGGTCGACGATGACGACGTTCTCTTGATTGCTCGTCCGCAGCGAGATGTCGTGGGCCGGGAAGGCGTCCGTCATCCAATAGTATTTATTGGCACGCTCATGCAAGATTTGCGCGTCCGTCAAGAAATCAAGGATATCCTCGGTCTCGACCGTACCGAAGCGCTCCCCTTTTTGGAACGGGAGCTCGAAGGCGGCGCACTTCATATGATCGACTAAAATGATCAAGTTGTTCGGGTCAAGACGGGCCGCCTCAGGCGAACGCTCTAAAATCAGGTCTGGTTGCTCGACGACGAGTTGGTCGAGTGACGACGACGAGGCGACGAAGATGACGAGTGATTCCGACTGGCGACGGCCGGCTCTTCCTGCTTGCTGCCAGAGCGAGGCGACGGTGCCGGGATATCCGTTCAATACGCACGCCTCGAGTTGACCGATGTCAACACCGAGTTCGAGCGCGTTCGTCGAAACGACGGCTTTGATTTCACCGTTCCGGAGCCTGCGTTCAATCTCACGCCGTTCTGACGGAAGATAACCGCCCCGATAACCGACGATCGACTTCGGTCCGAGTTCACGTCTCGTCAATTCTTGCAAATACGTCAATAGCACCTCGACCCGGACCCGTGACCGAGCGAAGACGATCGTTTGAATATCGGCCTCGACAAGCTTTGACGCGATCCGCTTTGTTTCGAGCGTGGCGCTCCGACGAATCCCGAGCGCTTCATTGACGACCGGAGGGTTGTAGAAAATGAGGTGTTTTCTCCCTTGCGGAGCTCCATTATTGTTGACGAGCGTCACTTCTTCCTCGGTCAACAGTTCGGCCAGTTCGACCGGGTTCGCGATCGTCGCGGACGTCATGATCCATTTCGGATAACTTCCATAGTAGGCACAGATTCGTTTGAGCCGCCGAAAGACGTTGGCGACATGGCTCCCGAATACGCCGCGATACGTATGCAGTTCATCGACAACGATATATTCGAGGTTTTCGAACAACCGGATCCATTTCGTGTGATGCGGCAAAATCCCTGAGTGAAGCATATCTGGGTTCGTGATGACAATGTTCCCGGCGTCCCGCACTTTTGTCCGCGCTGCCGGCGACGTGTCCCCATCATACGTGAAGCATCGGAGGTCTCCTTCGAGCGCCTCGACCATCTCCATCAAATCGCTGTTCTGGTCTTGCGCGAGCGCTTTCGTCGGATACAGATAGAGGGCTCGTGCCGTCGGTTTCTCAATCATTCTAGACAGCACGGGCAAGTTATAGCAGAGCGTTTTACCAGAAGCTGTCGGCGTAACGATGACAGTCGAGTTCCCACGAGACGTCTGTTCGACCGCTTCGGCCTGATGCGTGTACAATTGCTCGATGCCGCGACTGTTTAACACCCGGACAAGATCGTCTGGGACGCTCGACGGGATGGCCGCGTATCTTGCAGGTTGTGCCTCGACCTTATGCCAGTGTGTGACATTGGCGGAAAAACTCGGGTCGGTCTTTAATGTCTTAATCATCTCTTCGATGGAACGTTTTTTCCGCATAGTGCTCACCAACTTATTTCATGATTTTGAAGGTGCAAGTCGCTCCACGATCGTCTTCACTTGACTGATTCGTTCGTCACGCAAGAGACGATGAACCGCAGGCAAGTGTAGCACCTCCATCGCTTTGAACGCCTCGGCGACATGCTCATTTTCTTCTTCAAGCCGCTCCATCGCATCATTGTATAACAGGTGCGTCGAACGGCCGAACAAGACGATGGTATGTAACTTCGTGCATTTCGAATGGACTGCTTGCAAATGTTTCGTGTAACGTTGCACCGCTTTATGATAATCCTCTTGCTTCGTCAGCGCTTGGCGCTTACCGCGAAGAAGTTCTGGATAAAAAGATTCATCGCCGAGAAACATCGTCTCGACGCCGATCCGTTTCAAATAAGGATGGCCGATCGCCTCTGCCACGGCCGAATCATCGATCAATCGTCCGAACGGGATTGATTCTTCTAACAGAATGCGTCCCATCTTCAATCCATTGACGCCGTGAAGGGGCAGGCCAAGATCATCGTCTTGCAGTCGATCGATTACAAACAACACTTTCATCTTTCGCTTAAGAGAGAGTTGAACCATATGTCACCATCCTATTCGCTTTCTTTTCATTATAACAAACCACACAGAAAAACAGGGCGTTGATGTCGCCCTGTTTGAAGTAAGTCAATTCATTCGCGATTGTCATTTTCACGGTCTTGGTTTGATTCAGGCGTGTCTGAGTTGGACTGTGATTCGAGCTCGGTCGAAGATTCTTCTTCAGCCGGAGGCGTCTCTTCTGTCGCCGGCTCTTCTGTCGTCTCTCCTTCTTCACCTTCATTGTTCCCATTTCCATTTTCGCTGTTACCATTACCGTTATTGTTGTCAGTCTCATTCGGTGGCGTTTCTTCAGCCGGCTCTTCTTCTGGAGGCGTCTCTTCCGTTGCCGGTTCTTCCTCTTCTTCAGCCGGTTCTTGACTGCGTTCGACCGTGTATTGCGTTTGGGCCGGGCTCGACTGTTGCTCACCTACGAGTTGGTTCGAAGCGGTCGCGACGATCGTGAACGTCGTCGTCCCGTTCTGGAGGCCCGAGATAGCAATGCTCGTGTCTTCCGTCGTTCCGACGACACGTTCGCTGCCGTCCGGACGTTTCTCCGTCACGGTGAACGATAGACCTTGATAGCCGTCCGCTTCGACCGCTTGACGATTATATGACCACGTCAACGTCCCGCTGTCAGCCGGAATGTCGTAATTGATCGACGCGCCGGTCGGTGCCGGAAGATTTTTCGGTTCCAAATCTTTCGGTTTCGTCCCTTTGACGTACAGTTCATTACCGAGCGACAAGACAGAATCCGGTTGCTGGAAGCGGTCTGGGCTTCCCGTCGCATTCGTCACTTCTTGCATCATATACTCGAAGTAGTATTGGGCGTGATTCGGCTTGCTAACCGTTTCAGGGGCGCCACTTACTCTTCCGGTCCAAACCGAAATTGCATAATCGGTCGTATAGCCGGTGAACCATTTATCTTGATCATCGTTTGTTGTCCCGGTCTTGCCGGCGACGTCCCACGGGAACGCCCCTGGCTCGTACGTCCCGTTTGATCCGCTGACGACATCCCGAAGCATATCGGTCAACATATACGCGGTATAGTCTTCCATCGCCTGCTTCGCTTTAATAGGTGAGTTGATCGTCGATCCGTCGTTGAACTCGATTTTTTGGATCAAGTGCGGCTTCGTGTACATCCCGTTCGCACCTAGCGCGGCATAAGCAGCCGCCATTTGCGTCGTGCTCGCCTCGGCGGCACCGAGCGCGTTCGAGGCGTTCATCTCGTCGCCCGACATCGACGGTTCGATACCGACGTTCTCGACGAACGATTCGATCGCGTCTTGACCGAACTCATCACGCACCTCATAGAAAGCACGGACGGCCGGCGTGTTGCCGGAAATCGTCAAATAGTAACGCATCGTGTTAGCGCCGCGATACTCACCATAATAGTTTATTGGATCGTAATCTTCACCTTCAAACGGTGCATCCATTAAGATCTTCCCGGTCGACCATTGCGCGTTCTCGATCCCTGGACCGTAGTCAAAGAACGGTTTCGCCGTCGAACCGATTTGGCGTTTCTCCCGCGAATAGTCGCGGTAGTTCTTGTCGCCTTGTTCCGCCTGTTGGCTGTCGATGACGGCGATGATCTCACCCGTCTTCGTGTTCAACACGGTCGCTCCCATGCGGAGATCTTTCGGGAACTCACCGTTTGGAATGTTCACGTTATCTGTCTTAATATCTTTATTGAATTTCGCGTGCAGTTCTTTATTGATAGACGTATATACTTTCAAACCTGTCCCGTAAATATCAGACTGCTCTAAGCCGTAGTCTTCTTCGAGCTCTGCTTGGACACGGGCGTAGATCGAACGGGTGTACGACTCTTCTTCTGTCTGCGCACCCGGCGAGATGACGTCGGCAATCTCGACGTCGATCGCATCGTTATACTGTTGTTCTGTGATATGACCGTCCCGCTTCATTGCCGACAGCACTTGTTCTTGACGGTAACGCGTGAGTTCTTGGTCGCCAGCAATCGGATCATAAGCGCTCGGTCGCTGCGGAAGCCCCGCTAAGATAGCCGCTTCTTGATAGTTCACTTCTGACACCGGCTTATTGAAATACGTCTTCGAGGCCGCTTGCACACCCCACGCCCCTGAACCGTAGTAGTTCTTGTTCAAGTACATCTCGAGAATCTGTTCTTTCGTGTACTCGCGCTCGAGTTTCACGGCGAGCCACTGCTCTTGCAATTTACGTTTTAATTTCTTGTCGGTCGACAAGAACGACTGTTTGACGAGCTGTTGCGTGATCGTTGAACCACCTTCAGACCCAAAACCGTCGGTCACGTTCGCGAGCACGGCACCGCCGATGCGGCGCAAGTCGATTCCGTTATGCTCATAGAAGCGACGGTCCTCGATCGAGATGACCGCTTGCTGCATCACTTCTGAAATATCATCGATTGACACGTACTCACGGATCTGACCGCTCTCTTCAAGCGGTTCACCTTCAGCCGACAATAGCTGAATCGGGTACGTATCGACTAATTTCTCCTCATCGAGCGGCGGTGCGGTCGCAATCGCGTAGGCTGTGTATGCTCCCCCGACGACCACTCCGACGATCAACAACAATCCTATAATAAGTAGGATGCGTCTCCACATCGGTTTCTTTGTTTGTTTCTTTGGTTTTTTCGTTTGTTGCTTTGGCTTTTTCGTCGTATCTTGTCGACGCGCCATCCGACTTCGTTCCATTCACGCTTCACTCCTTCTATTCAATCGAGCCACGCTTCAATCGCCGTCAAATAATCGATGGCTGGAAGGGCTCGTGTTGGAACTTCGATTGCCTCTTGTTCAATATATGCGAGCGGGATCGACTTCCGTCCCGTCTCTCGCTGCTCCCACCAGTGTAATAATTGCTCCGTTGATAACACATATTGCGTATTATAGCGGCTAAACCGGATGATGACAAAACAAATCCCTCCGTGACGCTCACACTCGCGCATGTGATTGATTTGATGGTCATGAAAGTTTCCGAGCGGGAACGACGTTTTATTGTTCGTCTCTTTCGCTTCAAAATCAATGTATTTCCCGCGATAGACCCCGTTGTAGTCGGTCGTCGAGGCTTGCTTAAAATACGCTTCGGTCACTTTGGCCGCGCTCCGTTTCGGGTAATCGACTTTGACGATTTGGAGCGGGGTCGGTTTTTTATGGATGACCGCTTTTCCGTGGAGTCGATAAAACTCGTTCGTATCGTTCAGAAGCGTCTCTAAATTCATGCCTCGATTCGCATACGTTGGCAGACTGGACTTTGCCGGCATCTCGGCCGCTCTCGGTTTCTTCCCGTTTGGATAATGGAACAATGTCGTCACCCCTAATTACTAGTTTAACAGGTTGATCCACTCGTTCCTTCCGTCTGAAGTCTGATTGTCGAGTTATGTCGCTCGACTCCTCCGTGGATTTTCCGCAATCCATATCGTACCAAACTCCCGTATGTTAAACTAGTGTGTAGTACATTGTGTATTCAAATTGACACGACCTTGTTACCGTGTCACTGAATACTTTTCTACAATAAGTCCTCTACTTATTAACCGAAATGTGAACAGGCTAAACGCTGATTGACGAGACTTTAAAAAAGTAAGCGATCGAGAGCGTTTCGCGAGGACTGGAAATAAACTAGGCGGCTTAGAATCTACATCCCTAAGCTCTGTTGGAGGAGTAAGATGGAGACACAAAAGAAGTATGTCATGTTCGTCGATGAGACAGGTACACCAAAAGGCAACACCCAGTTCAACTTGACCGGGGTATTGATGGAATACAAGTATGCGATTGACGCCGATGAGGCCGGAATGCCGTGCGAATTGAAGCGACGCTTACAAGCGTTCAAACGAGATGTCTTCAAAACGGAAAATATCCCACTGCATTTAAAAGAAATTTTAAAGGCCGAGCATCCATATGGAAAAGACGATGGGATCACAATTGATATGCTCCGTGATTTTTGGAACAAACTCCCAGACTTCTTGCGCGATATCAATTGCACGATCGTCAGTGTCGAGGTCGATAAACAGAAGCTCCACGATTTCTACTCGACGCCGAAAGACCCTTATGTCGTCGCTTTCGCCCATTTGATGAAATCGTTTTATGCATTTTTGGAAGAGACGGAAGCTGTCAGCGCCCGTGTCGTTCTCGAGTCACGCGACGATTATCAGAACCTGCTTATTCAAAAAGCATTTTTCGATATCTTCAATTCCGGGACCGTCCATCTCGACGTCGAGAAGAGCCGACAAAAAATCAAAGGGTTCATCTTCTCGGAGAAACAAAGCACGATCTATCAATCTGGTCTTGAAATCGCTGACCTCGTCTGCCTGCCGCTCTCGCGCGTGCGCCGCGGCGTGATCGAAGTGAAACCACGGTTCGTCCATTATGGGGATGAAAACCGAATCTTCAAAGCCATCAAGGACAAGATTTACATTCGTAAAGACAGTCCAGACCAAGATTTCCGCAACTGGGGCTTC